>JBBRKH010000042.1:0-9973 GCA_038217965.1 Sphingomonadales bacterium
CTGGTGATCAAGCCGCTGCCCATTCAGCAGGGTTTTCAATATCTGCATAAGCTCGACCGTGCGGGCGTAACGCGCGGCGGAGCCAAGCGATTCGCCCGGCATTTCTGACGAGATGATATTGATCGTCAACCGACCGCTCCGGTTGTCGCCCCCGAGGGCGGGGTCGGTTGGCATCATCCGGTCGATGCTTGCAATCTGCCGCGCAAGCTGCGGTGGCCAGGCTTCTCCCACGCGAACCGCCAGCAGCATGCGGATCGTCCGCGTCAATGGCGCCAGCGCTGCTGCAAAGGCGGTGGAATCGATCCCGAGGCTGTAACCGGATGGCAAAAGGATATTGTCAAACCCGCCCTTTTCCGCGGCCAGCACGATATTGCGGCAATGCTCGTAGCTCGATTTCAGCGCCGCGTCGGGCACTCCCAGAAATTCATAGTCATCATCGCACAGCACCGAAAACCAGCTCACTTCGCATTGCCTGGTCATTGTCGTCCCCAATTTTATGGCAGGTTTTCGCCCATCGCCGCTTGCAGGATTTCATACCATTGCGCGCGCGTGAAGCGCACCTTGTAAGCCTCGGTGGCTTCGGCAATGCGGGCCGGATTCTGCGTGCCGACAATGGGGATCGCACCGCAGGGATGCGCGCCGATGAAGGCGTATGCGACCGCTGCACGGCCGACACCTTGCTCGCCGGCGATGCGATCGATTGCAGCGACTGCGGCGCGGGAGGTTGCCGGGGCATCAGCGGCAAGGTCCGCGGCAAGCCGCCCCTGCGCCAGCGGCGACCAGGCAAGCACCGCAAGACCATGTTGCATCGCCTGATCGAGTGTCCCATCGAATATCGCGCCAAGCGCGAGTGCCGACAGTTCCGGCTGGATGCTGACGAGCGGGATGGAGAGGTGCGCCATCAGCGCGGACACCTGCGCCGGGGTGTGGTTGGATACACCGATCGTGCGGGCACGGCCGGACGAGACAATCGTTTCCAGCGATTTCGCCACCTCGGCCGGGTGCGCCAGAATGTCTGGCCGGTGGACCTGCCACAGATCGACATGATCGACGCCCAGGCGCTTCAGCGAGATGTCGACCGCCTGCTGCAGATAAGCAGCACTGCTGTCGTAGGGCACACCGAGAACGATGCCGCCTTTGGTGGCCAGCACCATCTTCCGTCTGAGCCCGGGGTCGGCGGCAAAAACCCGGCCAAGCAGGGCCTCCGACGAGCCGAAGCCGGCCGGCGTGTCGCAGCCGTAGATGTCGGCCGTATCGAACAGCGTGATGTCCGCATCGAGCGCAGCCTTTACCTGTGCGGCGGCGGCGGCAACATCGTCGCCCTTGAAGCGCCACATGCCCCATGCGAGGGAGGAAACGGAGATGCCGCTGGCCCCGAGGCTGCGCGGCGCGGAAGAAAAGAAAAGCTCGCCCATAGCGGGCGTGATGACAGAAGCGGGGACGAAATGGGAGAGATTAAATACGGCCCGATCGATGGAACAGCGATCCGGTATGGTTTGGTCGGCACCGGCATGATGGGCGTGGAGCATATCCAGAATCTGCTGGTAACGCCCGGTGCAGAGCTTGTGGCAATTGCCGATCCGGTCGAATCCTCGCGCAACGCCGCAAAGGCGGCGCTCGAGGGCAAGTCTGTTCGCGAATACGCGAGCGCTGCGGAGCTGGCCGCCGATGCCGGGCTGGATGCGGTGATCGTCGCATCGCCAAATCACACCCACCGGGAGGCGCTGGAGCCGTTGTTCAAGGCCGGCGTGCACATATTGTGCGAAAAACCGCTGGCGACCACGGTGCCGGATGCGCAGTGGGTGGTGGCGCAGGCAAAGGCCTCGCAGCGGCTGTTCTGGACAGCGATGGAGTATCGCTTCATGCCGCCTGTCGCCGAGTTCATCCGCGAGGTTCACGAGCACCGCATCGGGCGTCTGCGGATGCTCTCGATCCGCGAGCACCGCTTTCCGTTTCTGCCCAAAGTGGGGGACTGGAACCGCTTTTCCGCGAACACCGGCGGCACGATGGTGGAGAAATGCTGCCATTTCTTCGATCTGATGCGCCACATCGTGCGCTCGGAACCGGTGCTTGTGTATTGCTCGGGCGGCATGGATGTGAACCATGTCGGCGAGCGCTATGCGCAGGGCATCCCCGATATCATCGACAACAGCTATACAACCGTCGACTTCGCCAACGGCGTGCGCGCGATGCTCGATCTGTGCATGTTCGCCGATGGCGCCGAGCAGCAGGAGGAACTGACGGCCGTGGGCGGCGAAGCGCGGCTGGACGTGCTTATTCCGTCGGGCGAACTGGTGTTCAGCCCGCGCGTCGGCTTCATGGCGCCGAAGCGCGCGGAGCACTGGTTTGTCGATACCGACGAAGTGGCGCTGAAGGCTGGATCGCACCACGGCTCGACATTCTACCAGCACCAGGCCTTTGCCAACGCCATCCGGACGGGGCATCCGGCGCTGGTGTCGGCGCACGATGGGCTGATGGCGGTGGCGATGGGCGCGGCGGCGGAGCTTTCGGCCCGGCAGAAGCGCGCAGTGCCGATCGCGGAACTGCTGGGCTGATCGACGTCTGCTGCTCTGTGGCAAGCGGGTGACAGGGGCAGTAGAAACGGTTGCCGACAGGCAACAAGGCATTGCTCCCACCGGCGGTCTCGCAGCATTAGGCACGCAATGTCCGGACAACCGGATACCTTTCTTGGGGATGTCGTATGTCTGAATTTCGCATCATTGCACTGGTTGGTGTTTCGCTGGCCGCAATTGCCGTGCCTGCCCTGGCGCAGACGCCGGCGCCGGCCGTTTCGGACGCCGTCGACGAGGGCGTCGCCGACATCATCGTCACCGCGCAGAAGCGTGAGGAACGGCTGCAGGATGTGCCGGTCGCCGTCACCGTGCTGTCGGGCGACACGCTTGCCAGCCGCGGCAGCCTGAGCCTGGAAAACGCCCAATATCTGGTTCCGTCGCTGAACTTCCGCAAATCGGGCGTCGCCATCAACCAGTCGCTGTTCCTGCGCGGCGTCGGCACCTCCACCTTCTCGTTTGCCGGCGAGCCTTCGGTTTCAACCGTGGTGGACGGCGTCGTCTTCAGCCGCGCCGGCGAAGCCTTTTCCGACCTCGTCGATATCGAGCGGATCGAAGTGCTGCGCGGCCCGCAGGGAACCCTGTTCGGCAAGAATGCCTCTGCCGGCGTCGTCAATATCATCACCAAGCGTCCGACCGAAGAGCTTGGCGGGCTGATCGAAGGCTCCTATTTCGACCGGCAGGAATTCCGCGCACGCGGCGTTATCAACATCCCGCTGGGCGAGAGAGTTCTGACCCGTTTCGTCGGCTTCTACAGCCAGTATGACGGCAACATCTTCAACGAAGCCGCCAATGTGAATGACTGGGTGAATGGCTACAAGCGTTATGGGCTGCGCGGCACCGTCGAGCTGAGACCCAGCGAAACGGCGACCTTCACGCTCATCGCCGACTGGCGCAAGGCCGATGATGACTGCTGTGCCGAAGTGCCCGGCTCGCCACCGCTGACTGCAACCGGCGCCATCAACACGACAGCGCTTGCCTTCATCCAGCCGGCGCTGCCCCCGCTGCTTGGCGACAAGACCCGCCGCATCCGGCAGAATACTGTCAATACCAATGAGGAAACCTCCTGGGGCGTCTCGCTGCAGGGCGATATCGAGCTTGGCAATGCGCTGATCACCAGCATCACCGCCTACCGCGTGCATGACAACAACGAGGTCCGCGACGGCGACTGGGTGGAGCGGCCCTATATCGGCGTGCCGCAGCTGGCCGATGTCGGCCCGCAGACCGGCAACACCTTCTCGCAGGAATTGCGCCTCGGATCCATCGGCCGCAACCGCATCGATTATACCGTGGGCGCCTATTTCTCGCGCGCCGTCACGGAACGAACCTTCACCCGCGACGTGATCCTGTGCGGCGCACTGAACCCGCCGGCACCAACGGTCCTGACGCCTTGCACCAGTCCGCTGGCTGCACCGCCGACTTTTCCGAGCGGAACGGCATTCTTCGGCTCCACCTTCACCAACATGGCGCTGTTCGGGCAGGGAACCTTCAACATTGCCGAACGCTTCCGGCTGATCGGCGGCTTGCGCTTCACCATCGACCAGCTGGACGTCTTCCACAGCCGGCAGACGCGGCTGGCCGGTCCCGGCATCCAGCCGAGCGGGCCGATCATCGACGGCCGCTTGCCGACGATTGCATTCCCGTGGCGCAACAAGGCAACTGCGCAGAATCTCTCCGGCAAGGCGGGCGCGCAGTTCGATCTTTCCGACCAGTCGATGGCCTACGGCACCTATTCGCGCGGCTACAAGGGCCCGGCCTTCAATGTGTTCTTCAATCTGCAACCGGTCGGCACCGGCGAGATTGCCGCAGAAACCGCCGATGCCTTTGAAATCGGCCTGAAGAACAGCTTCCTGGATGGCCGTCTGGTCCTGAACCTCGCCGGCTTCTATGCGAAATACAAGAATTTCCAGGCCAACAATCTCGATATCGTGTCCGGTGTCATCGTCACCCGCTTCACCAACGCCGGCGATATTTCCACCCGCGGATTCGAGGCCGATCTGGCCTGGCGGCCGATCAGGAACCTGAATATCTCGGCCGCCGTTGCCTATACCGACGCCCATGTGGACGAGTTCCGCGTGCCGCCGGGCGGCAATCCGGCGCAAGTGATTCCAGCCGGCACCGACCTGCCCTTCGCGCCGCGCTGGCGCACCTCGCTGACGGCGGATTATCGCATCGAAACCGGTGGCAGCATCGATATCCTGCTGGGGGCGCAAGGCTCCTACCAGTCCAGCCAGCTGTCGCTGTTCGATGTCAATCCGATCGTCCGCAACGCCGGCATCATCAAGGCCTATGGGCTGGTTGATGCCAACATCGGCATCGCCGACCGCGACGGCCTGTATCAGCTGACCTTCCAGGTGAAGAATCTGTTCGACACCAGCTTCCCGGCGCAGATCACCAATGGCGGCCCGGCCGGCAGCTACCTTTATCGCATCCCGCGCGAAGCCGACCGCATCTTCGGGGCGACGCTGCGTTTCAATTTCTGACACTTGCCAGCAGCATAAGAAGAGGGCCGCAGCAGGAAACCGCTGCGGCCCTTTTTCTTTGCCGAGCAGCGCCTAAATGGTCGGCATGACCCTGCGCCTCTCTGTCCTCGATCAATCCCCCATTGCCGAAGGCGGTAGTGGGGCGGAAGCCTTGCGCAACAGCCTGGAACTGGCACAGCTTGCCGACCGGCTCGGCTATCACCGCTATTGGCTGGCCGAGCATCACGCGACCCCCGCGCTTGCCAGCGCGGTTCCGGAAGTGCTGCTGTCCGCCGTTTTGCAGGCGACATCGCGCATCCGGGTTGGCACCGGTGGCATCATGCTGCCGCACCAGTCGCCGTTTCGGGTGGCGGAGGCCTTTTCGATGCTGGCGGCGCTCGCACCCGGGCGGGTCGATCTCGGGCTGGGGCGAGCGCCGGGGTCCGACCCGCTCACCGCCTATGCCCTGCAACAGGACCGGCGGCAGCGCGCGCCGAACGAATTTCCGGCGCAGCTTGCAGAATTGCTCGCCTATTTCGACGATGCGCTGCCCGCGGACCATCCCTTCGCACGCCTGGCGCAGACCTTGCCCGGCGGAGCCGCGCACCCGGCAATCTGGGTGCTCGGCTCCAGCACGGACAGCGCCGACCTCGCCGGAGCGCTCGGGCTGCCCTACTGCGTCGCCGAATTCATTGCCGGCGACGTGCCGGAGCTGGCGGATCGCTATCGCGCCGCTTTCCGGCCATCGCAGCGGCTCGCAGCACCCGAGGTGCTGGTGGCAGCCTGGGTGGTGGCGGCCGATACGGCCGACACGGCACACAGGCTGGCGTCCTCATCCCGGATGATGTTTGCAAAAATGCTGCAGGGCGAACTGATTGCCGTGCCGCATCCGGACAAGGCGGCAATTTGGCTGGATGCAAACCCGCAGGCGGACC
The DNA here is from genome assembly GCA_038217965.1 of Sphingomonadales bacterium. Classification (GTDB taxonomy): domain Bacteria; phylum Pseudomonadota; class Alphaproteobacteria; order Sphingomonadales; family Sphingomonadaceae; genus Sandaracinobacteroides. The sequence continues at coordinate 5,968 of JBBRKH010000042.1, forward strand.
GGCCAGGCCGCAACCCGATTGTGGGCACGGCAGAGCATTGCCGGGATGCACTGCAAAGGGTGGCCAACCGATACGGCGCCGGTGAGGTCATGCTGGTGAACATCCTGTTCGATCATGCGGCACGGCTTCGGTCTTACAGGATCATGGCCGACGCATTCGAGGCCGTTGCCGCTTAAGCTGGTTCAGCACCCAATCGGGCCGCAGCTTGCCAACCGGGGCAGCGTTGCCGGCTGGGCCGATGGCGGCGGCGATCGACGGCACGGGGAATGCGGACCAGCGGCGGATACCTGGAGTGAAACATCCGCCGCAGGTCTGATCATCTGCGACGTCCTCCGCGGGGGACATGCTGCACCAGCACGACCTCTTCCGCGGCAAACGTATGCGTCCATGTTCCCCGCCGTGTCGAAGCTTCGGCGACTGCCCCGTGCAACCTGAGCGCAATGGCACCGGGCACGACAGCACCGCTTTTCAGGTGGATGTCGACCGCTTCGGATTCGACCGCTGCAAGCGCAGCCCAGGCGACAGCCAGCAGCGCCTGACCGATGCAGTGCACCTCCGGCCGGCGCCGATCCTCGCCCGACCATGATCCCTGCGCGGGCGAAGCAGCGTCCGCCATGGCTCGCTCGAAACGGGGATGTCCGGATAGGTCCATGGCAGCGGCTTGGTCCTGCTGTGTCTGCTCTGCATAACGGCAACGCGCGCGCCTCGCTTAAAGCGGCTTGCAATGAATGTAATATTGTATCATCTATGCCGCCATGGCCAGTCACCCTGAAATTGCCAACCCTCGCAGCCAAGAGGCTCCGAAGAGGCTCGATGACGCGCTGGACCGTGCCGCGACCGGCGCATCCATCCTGTGCCTGGCGCACTGCCTGTTGCTGCCGTTGCTGTTTGCGGCACTGCCGGCGATTGCCGGAATTGTGGATGTGCCGGAAGAAGTTCACCTGTTCGTCGTGCTGTTTGCGCTGCCCACCAGCCTGTGGGCCCTGCTGTCGGGCCGGTCTTCGCATCACCGCACCGGGCCGCTTGTAGCCGGGGTTGCCGGGCTTGCTCTGCTGCTGGCCGGCCTTGCGATACCGAGCCTGGAGACGGCAGCCACTGTTGCCGGGAGCCTGCTGCTCTCGCTGGCGCATGGTGCCAATTGGCGGCTGCGCCATGGCCGCACGAAAGTCGTCGCGCCGGCCCGCTTGCCCGGATAAGACTTGCCGCATGATGCTGCTGGAATTGAAGCGAGTCACCTTCCACCATGGGCAGACGCCGATCCTGCGCGACTTTTCGCTTGCGATGGCGCCCGGCGAGCACCGCCTGCTGCTGGGGCCTTCCGGAAGCGGCAAGACCACGCTCATCAATCTGATTGCCGGCTTGCGCACCGCCGACGCCGGCGAAATCCGCATTGCCGGCGAGGACATGGCTGCCCTGCCGCGAGCGGCGCGCGACGATCTGCGGCGGCGGCGGATCGGGCTGGTGTTCCAGACGTTGAGACTGGTATCTGCACTCAGCGTGCGGCGCAATCTGCAACTGGCGCAGGCACTTGCCGGGCGATCGCGCGATGATGGCGAAATCGATGGCCTGCTGCTGGCGCTGGGATTGTCGCATCGGGCCGGGGCCAATCCGCGCGATCTGAGCCAGGGCGAAGCGCAGCGCGCGGCTGTGGCGCGGGCGCTCGTCGCGCGGCCCGATCTGTTGATTGCCGACGAGCCGACCTCGGCGCTGGATGACGCCAATGCAGACCGGGTGGCAAGGCTGCTGCTCGACATGGCAGCACAGACCGGCGCAACGTTGCTCGTCGCCAGCCATGATGCGCGGCTGCGGGAGCATATCGCCGACACCACGATGCTGCTGCCATGCTGACGCTGGCGCTTGCCTATCTGAGGGATCGCGGGCTGGTCACGCTGCTGAACATCGTCCTGCTGGCACTTGCCGTGGCGATGCTGGTGATCCTGCTGCTGTTTTCAACCCAGGCAGCCGATCGTTTCGCGCGGGATTCGCGGGGCATCGATCTGGTGGTGGGCGCCAAGGGATCGCCACTTCAGCTGATCCTCTCATCCGTTTATCATGTCGACACGGCGACCGGGAACATCCCGCTGCAGAGCCTCGAACTTCTGCGGAACGATCCCGGCGTCGCCCGGGCCATTCCGCTCGCACTGGGGGACAGTTTCCGCGGCTTCCGCATCGTTGGCACCGAGCCCGATTTTCTGGGGCTGCACAATGCCAGGCTCGCCGTCGGGCGGATGTATGCCGCACCGGGCGAAGCGGTCATCGGCGCCGAAGTTGCACGCGTCACCGGCGCGGCGGTCGGCCAGAAATTCGTCGGCAGCCATGGCCTCGACGACAGCCAGGCGCACGCTGCAACGCCGTTTTCCGTGGTCGGTGTGCTGGCGCCGACGGGTACCGTCACGGACCGGCTGATTCTCACTTCGATTGCATCGGTGTGGGCGGTGCATGGAATTGCGCACCCGCATGCGCATGGCGACGAAGGCAGCGGCGACCACCACAACCACGATCATGCAACGGACGCGCCGCATGGCGCTGTTCTGGATCCGCGTGGCGGCCCGCAGCCGGAGATCACCGCAATCCTCATCAGCTATCGCAACGCCATGGCGGCAATCCGCCTGCCGGCTGCCATCAACCGGCAGACTGCCCTGCAGTCGGCAAGCCCGGCAGCCGAGACCGCGCGGCTGCTCACGCTGTTCGGAGCGGCAATCGAGGGCGCACGCATCTTTGCCTGGCTGCTCGCGTTGACCGCCGGGCTGTCGATCTTCGTTGTGCTGCTTTCGGCTTCGCGCTCGCGAGAGGGCGATATGGCGCTGCTGCAGGTGATGGGCGCGACCCGCTGGCAGGTGATGGGGGTGGTGCTGCTGGAGGGGTTGATGATGGCTGCCGCCGGGGCACTCATAGGGCTGGTGGCCGGCCACGCGCTGATCGGCGTGGGCCGCATGGCGTTTCCGACGCTTGCCGATATCGGGCTTTCGCCCTGGCTGCTGCATCCGGGCGAAGCGGCAATCGTGGCAGCGATGCTGGGGATCGGCACGGTGGCTGCCGTCATTCCGGCGCTGCGGGTTTTCCGCACCGACCTTGCGCTCACCCTGTCCCGCGGTTCATAGACGGCCATGCTTGTTTTGCTTGCCCTGTCACTGGCAGCCGCCCAGCCGCTGCCGATCGCCATGCAGCAGGGGCCGGCCATTCAGGATATTTGGCAGCCAGCGGCCACACCGAAAGGCGGCATTTCGTGGAGGCTGCTGGAATCCACCAAGGAAACGACCCGCCGGAAGGACGATGGCTACATCTATTCGCGGCCGGTGTTTCCGCCCTCGGTGCAGGCGCTGAACGGCAAGCGCATAAAGGTGGCCGGCTTCATGATGCCCTTGGAAAACAGTTCCAGGCAGAAGCGCTTCGTGCTGCTCGCCTATCCGCCCGGCTGCCCGTTTCACACGCACGCCATGCCGAACCAGTTCATCGAGGTGATCGCCGACACGGCCTTTCCCGTCGAGCTGGAAACGGCGACGGTGGTGGAGGGCGTTCTGCAGCTGACCGGGCAGGACGAGAGCGGAATATTCTTTCGGCTGACAGGATCGAAGCCGGGCTGAGCGGAGGGCATTGCCATGATGGATCGACGTGGTTTCGCAACCGGGCTCGTTTCGGTGGCCTTTGCCGGGCTGGCGCTCAGGGCAGGAGCAGAGGCTGCCACGCCTTTGCCTGCTGCGCCGGGATACGGCCCATTGCGGCCCGATCCCGCCGGCATGCTCGATCTGCCGGATGGCTTTTCCTACCGGGTGATTTCAAGCTTTAACACGCCGATGAGCGATGGGCTGACGGTGCCCGACGCTGCTGACGGAATGGGCGCTTTCAAGGGCCGCAATGGCAGGATCATCCTGGTGCGCAACCACGAGCTGCGGGTGAGCGATGCGGCGGTCGGCGCGGTTCGGGCCGGGCAGGATCAGCCGCTGCGGGCCTTCGACCGCACGCAGGAGGGCCTGGCGCTGCCGGGTGGCACCACAACGCTTGTATA
>JBBRKH010000043.1:0-9912 GCA_038217965.1 Sphingomonadales bacterium
GGTCCGGCGCTAGACGGGCCGCGACTGATCTGGTGGAATCTCGTGGGGAGCGAGCAGCCGGCAATCGAGACCGCCAAGCAGACTGGACGTGCGATCCGTTCGGTTGTCGCTGGGGAGCAATCGCCGGCAAAAGCGGGTTTATTCCGTTGTTCGCGCGCAATTGATCGTGCCAGCCCTTTGCTTGCGCGGCAAAAAGGCCTATCCTCCGCCAACAAATTTTCCCTTCAAGGAGCAACGACCATACCACCCCCTGTGATGAGGCGCCCGTTGGGGCCGCAACCTGCACCCATGAATGGCCCGCGATACAATGAGTTCATCACTGTTCCCAAGGTGCGGGTGATCGACGAGAATGGCGAGAATCTGGGGGTGATGTACACCCGCGAGGCGATGGCGCAGGCACAGGAAATCGGTCTGGATCTGGTCGAGGTGAGCCCCAACGCCGATCCGCCGGTGTGCAAATATCTGGACGTCGGCAAATTCAAGTATGAGACGCAGAAGAAGGCCGCGCTCGCGCGCAAGAGCCAGAAGGTGCAGGAGATCAAGGAGATCAAGATGCGCCCGAACATCGACGATCATGATTATGACACCAAGATGAAATCGGTGAAGAAGTTCATCGAGGAGGGCGACAAGGTGAAGCTCACGCTGCGTTTTCGCGGCCGTGAGCTGGCGCATGGCCAGCTTGGGCTGAAGCTGCTGGAGCGGGTGCGCGACGATTCGCTGGATTATGCCAGGATCGAACAGCTGCCGCGCATGGAAGGCCGGCAGATGCTGATGATCATGGCGCCCAAGCCCGTCTGACTTTCGCTGGTTGGCTGATCGCCCATGCGATCAGCAGATCCTTTCGATCTCGAGATACCAGCAGCTACCGGTGGGATCGGGCCATACACGCCTGGCTGCAGTCTCCCCGGCCGGGATCGGATCGGCAAACGCTGCGATTTCGTCTGGCGTCCGCCATTGCAGCGGCCAGGCCATGATCGATTCCATATAGGCAATTTCCACCATGCCGGTGCCGAAATTGCCGAGCAGCAGGCGGCCGCCCGGATGCAACAGACCGAACAGCCGCAATGCCAGCAGCTGTGCAACCGGCGCCGGCAGATAATCGCAGAGCCCTGCCGCATAGACGAGGTGGAAGCGCCCGAGCGCTTCACCGTGCCCTTCCAGCACATCCCGCACGCTGAGGGGGGTTGGCGCGATGGCTGGAAAGCGGCTGTGATAGTCGTGCGCCAGCGTGCGCAGCGCGGCCTCGTCCTGGTCTGCGGCAACCAGCCGCTCGACGGCTCCGGCGGCAAGCGCAATCGACCATTCGGCTTCGCGCAGGTGCCCGCAGGCAAGCGACAATATGTGCGCGCCGGGAAACCGGCCGGCGATCGCATCGATGGCATCGGCCAGCAGCATGCGGCGGATGCGAAACGATCGGCACGGCGCGCCGCCCTGCACAATCGCCGTGATCCGCTGCACATCCGGCGGCAGGTTGGTCGGCTGCAATAGATGTTGCCGATAGATGAGATCGAGCAGGCCGGGATCGCCTGGATAGCCGCGCGGCCAGGTGCTGGCATGGCCCGTCAGCGGGCATTGCCGCAGCACGGGGATTGCCGGATGCGCGCGGATCAACGGCACCAGCAACGGCGACCAATCGGCGCGTGCGCGAGCGCGCAAGTCCCGCAGGCCGGCAATCAGCATCCGCATGCCCGCTTCCGGAGCCACGACGCGGAATCGCTGCATCGCATCCGTCATCAGCGCGGTCGCCTGAGATGCCAGGGCGAAGGATGGATTCGGCTGGCGCACATCTGCATGCTGGCGGCCAAGACGGGTTCAGTCCGCTGCGTTTCTCACCGATTGGCGGTGATTTTCCACACATCCCTGACTGCAGTGTGGCAAAAGTCACATTGGGTGGGGGCGGCGAATCGCCTAGGCTATCGCAGGGGCCAAGCCAGCCTGCCGGGCGGCTTCGCAGATGCGCTGGTCGGCATCGGCTGTGGATGGGGATTGAACAATGCGACAGCCGCTGGTTTCGAAATCGCTTGGCAGTGCAACCGATCTGACACTGGTGGCCGATCTGCGCGACGGCATGACGCAGGAAGGTTGGGAGGCGATTTCCCTTCGCACGCGAGCGATTGCCATCATGCGGGTTGTGAACGGAACGCGCGCGGCGCGCGAAGAGCGACAGAATGCGGTGTTTCGTGACCCGATCGAGCGGGTGGAGCTGCTGCACAGTTTTCGCGTGGCGCTGACCAGCGAATCCTCGCCGCGGCTGATCCTGAGCGTCGCCTTCGATCACCATTGGGAGCCCTATATCCGCGTCGTCTGGCGCGATCTCGGCCCGTTGCTCGATCCCATATTGTGCCACTGCGTCGGCTATCCGCTGGCGGTTGCCAGCCCGTTCGAGGTTTATGAAGCCTGGGTCCGGCAGGTGCAGGTGGACACGCAATGGTTCTACACCCAGTCGCAGCTGACGGTCGTGGACCTCGCATATCTGAGCCAGGTGGAACGCGAGCTGCGCGAGAATCCCGATGCGCGTGCAGCCGGCCACGACGTCGCCGCGATGCGGGCGCGCAGCCCGGCGCAAATCCAGCGCGAGCTGCGCCACGAAGGGCTCGCCTCGCCCGATGAAGTCGAGTTGCAGGCACTGAGCGCGCTTGGCGCCTTTCACAGCCTGGTGCGATTTTATGGCGCCGATCCTGAATGGCCCGAGGATGCCGATCATCCAAACGACGCGGCGCTACTGCATCGGCTTGCCAAGGCAGCGATCGACCCCGCCGATCTGGCGCATATGTCCGCCGCCATGCAGGTGCAGCATGCCGACATGCTGCAGTGGATCAGGCGGCCGCTCGTTGTGCGGGATGCCAACCTGCAACCGGGGCGCCCCGAACCGGCCAGTGTGCAGAAGGGCATATTGAGCGGGTTTGCCGGGCCTTCCGGCGCAGCGGACATGGGCGTGCTGCTGCTGTTCGAGGTGATCGATGCAGCCAAGGCGCGGGATTGGCTTGCAGCGGAGCCGGTGTCGACCGAGGCGGATGCCATGCCTCTGCCGGACGGGACATGGCGACAGATTGCGCTTGGCCGCTCGGGACTGGAACGGTTGCAGCTGGACCCCGGGCCGGTGCACGCTTTTCCGCAGGAGTTCCACGAAGGCGCGACGCAGCGCGCACCGCAGCTCGGCGACCAGCGCAGCTTCCATCCGCGAAACTGGAAATGGCCAGCGGCCAACTGGCCGCCCGGCGGCCCGGCAGGCAGCATCCGTCCGGGCGCCATCGATGTCTTGATGCAGTTGCGCGCGCGATCGGAAAGCGGCACTCCGCCAAGTGACTTCGACGGCGAACATCCGCTGCATGCCAGAGTGGCCGACATTGCCGCCAGGGCAGCCCCCGGCCTTCGGCTGCGCGGCGTCATTCCCATCCTGAGCGCTTCGCCGCCCACCGGAGCAGACCGGGTGCATGACCATTTCGGCCTTGCCGACGGGATCAGCCAGCCGGTCGCGGACCCTGATCTGCGGCCCGAAGCGCTGCCTGCGGCCACCGCCGGCGTCGATCCGTTGCCGCCGCCGAGCCGCTGGACCGATGCCGTGCCGATGGGCGAGCTGCTGGTGGGCCGCGCGCACCGGCCCGACCTGATGGTCGGCGGCCGGCTGGCCAGCGGGCAGACGAAGATCGATCCCTTCAGGCTGGATGGCAGCTTCCTGGTGATCCGCCGCATGCGGCAGCACCGCGACCGGTTCGACCGGATCATCGCCAGCGCCGTGCAGCAATCGCAGCAGGAAGCGGATCTGGTGAAGGCCAAGATGCTGGGGCGCTGGCCCAGCGGCAGATCGCTGATCACTGCAGCGGGAGACAATGGCTTCACCTTCAGCGACGATCCGGAAGGCCGGCAATGCCCCCTGCAATCGCACGTGCGGCGCGCCAACCCTCGCATCCTGCATGGCGAACAGCGCACCCCGCGGCTGATGCGGCGCGGCATGAGCTATGGCCCGCGCGTGGACGCCGATGCGAGCAATGCGTGCGCCGAGCGCGGGGTCATGTTCATGGCCTATTGCGCCAGCATCGCCGAGCAATACGAGGTCGTGCAGCGCTGGGTAAACGGCGGCAACAGCACGCGCATTGCATCGTTTCACACCGATCCGCTGATGGGGGTGCCAAAGCGCGGCGACAAGGCAACCTTTCGCTGGCCGGACAAGCGCTACGGCTTTCCCTTTCGGGTAGATCTGAACCGTGAGGACCAGCCGGCAGTCGAGCTGGAGTGGACGGGCTATTTCTTCGTGCCGTCGGTGCTGGTGCTGCGGTCGCTGAACAGTTACGCGAAAGAATTGCCGACAGAGGGGGACCAAACGCAAGCCGCAGCCGAGGCAGCAACTGCGGCGAAAGGTCTGAGCAACAGGCTCGCCACGCTTCGCACGCTTCCCCCCGCGCTTGCGCGCCAGCAGTGGCAGGCGCTGTTCGACGATCTGGGCATGCGCGCGCCGGAGCGTGCCGGGCCGCTGTGGGCAGCGGTGCGGGCGGGACCGGCGCGATTGCCGCCGCCCTCGCCTCCGTTGCCCGCACATGATGCCAAATCTTGGCAGCCGGGCGCGCTGCGATGCCCCTATGGCACGACACCGGAAGAGCTTGCCGGCCATGAGCGCGAGCGGGTCATCATCGGCAGCCGGGCGCTGTTCGATCGGGTGCTGAAGCCGGGCGAATTCCCGATCTGTGTTTCGGGCTATGCTGGCAGGGCGAAGCTTTCGATGGGCAGCATCTATCTGGGGCTGGATGCGTCGGCAGGGTATAAAGCGCAGTCGGCAGCGGCAAATGCCGCCATCTCGGCAGTGGGGTTCGTGCCGGCATGGCAGCTGGCCGATGCGACGACGCGCAGCGTTGTAAAAGCAATCGTTCACGCCAGCGGCGGCGTCGCGTCCATTCCGCTGACCTTGCTGTTCGACCAGATCCTGCAGCAGCTCTGCGTGCGCTACTTCGATCTTCCGGATGGCAAACTGATCGTGGGCGGCGGGCTGGATTTCCGCCCGGTGCGGGCAGAGCCGGGTGCGGCCGGCCGGGAGCCGCGCTGCCCGGGAGACTATTATTCGCCTTCGCGCACCATGTTCGATCCTACGCCGTCGCTGGGCGGCGTGACGATGGGGCAGACGCATGGCGCCGCGCTGAAGGCCCACACACAGGCGTTGGCGGCTGACGGGCATGCCTGGAACGGCAGCATTTCCGCGCCGATCCGCGCCGCTGTTGCCGACGACGACCTGTTCGCGCGAACGCTGATGGGGGTGATGATGGGATTCCTGCCAACCACCTTTGGCAATCTGCTGGGCATCTTGCAGGAGTGGCAGGAGTCAGGAGAGCTGTGGCGGCTGCAATCTGACCTGGACGCCTGCCGAGCAACGGCGCAGCCAATAGCGGCCTCCAAAGGCGAAACGAACGACGAAGTGGGCAGACTGGTGCAGCAGACCGGTTCGGCCGAATGCCTGTTTGCTCCCATGCTGCGTGCCATGCAGCTGCGCCCTGCGCCGGACTTCATCTGGCGAACGGCCACGGAGGCATTTGCAATCGGTGGCGTCCAGGTGGAGCAGGGCGAAGTGCTTGCGCTGAGCATCCAGGCCGCCACGCTGGAAGCCGCAGCTGCCAAAACCATCGACGTGTTTCCCGTTTTCGGTGGCGACCGTGACGCAGCCGATGCGCCCACGCACGCATGCCCCGGCTACAGGATGGCGCTCGGGACTTTGCTTGGCGTCTGCTCGGGCCTGCTGGCGCGCGCCGACATTCGCCCGGCCAGCGTCACCCTGACCGCGGAATTGCGGCTGCGAGGCTAGAGCATCTGCCGCAACGCCGCGGCGCGGGCGATGAACGAGGGCATTGCCATTTTGCGAAAGGCCTGTTCTGCGGCATCGAGCGGCGGCTGCGCGGCTGCGGCCCGGCCGAAGCGGTGCGACACGCCTGCTACTGCCAGCTGGTTCACTGCGGTTTCGTGCGGGGACCGGCGCATCGACGCGACCTTTTCGGCTTGCGCCAGACACCATGCAGCCCGCGTTGGCGTTTCGGCGAGCGATGCGAGCACCCGCCAGGCCATTGCGGCGCCGAGCACATCGCCCGCCCGGGCGCGCCGCAAGGCACGCGCTGCCGAATTGCGCGCCAGTGCACGGTGGCCGATCGCGGCTGCAGCCTCGGCCGTGCGGGCATAGCATAGCGAGGCATAGAGCTGCTTGCCATTGGCTTCCAGGCATCGGTCGGCGGTTTCCATCGCAGCGATTTCCGCTTCGTCTTGCCGCAGCATGAAGCGGGCGCTCGCTTCGAAATGCCGGGCGAGCGCCTCCATGTAGCTGCTTTCGGTGCGTTCCGTCACCGTTCGGTTCAGCTGTGCATGGTGCAGCGCCATTTCCGGCTCGCCGCGCCAGAGGTGCGTCTGCGCCGCCCAGCTGCGGATGGTAGCCTCCACATGATGGCCCGACGCTTCGACGAGCTCCAGCGCTCTTTGGAGCCAGTCCATCGCCTCGTCGAATGCGCCCTGGTCGGCGCGGATGGCAGCGACATACGCCATCGATGGCGGCACGCTCATCGACAGCCTGCCGCGGCGATCGACGAGCAGACAGCTGGCCTGCAGCAGCGGCAGCGCCTCATCGTAGGCGCAAGCAGCCGACAGCGCGTGGCCAAGGCCGGCGCGAATCTCCGAAATCAGCAGGTGCTGATCCGTTTGTCGGGCAACGCCAAGCGCGGCGCGATACTGCTGGATGGCAGGGCGAAGTTCGCCACACACGGTATGCGCGAATGCCAGCCAGAATCGTGCCTGGGCGATCGAAACCGGATCACCAAAAGCCTCGGCGCGCCGCAGCGCTTCGGCGAACAGCGCAATCAGCGATGGGTCGCCGTCATAGATTGCGATCAGCGCCAGACGGCGAAGGTTGGCAGCCCACCGCAGCGCGTTTTCCGTGGATGGCGGCAGCCTGTCAATCGCCGCCAGGGCGGCGCGATACTGCTGTCGGGCGCGGTCGATGGCGTGCGCCGCGGCGGCGGCGTAGCCGGCCTTTTCGGCATGGTCGGCAGCGAGTCCCGGCTCGCCGCTTGCGGCAAAATGGTGCGCCAGCGCATCGTGCGCTCCCGGATCGCGCTTGGCCAGCAGGGCCGCGATCTGCCCGTGCAGAGCGCGCCGCTGCGGCGGAGCGACCAGCTGATAGAGAATATCCCGCGCCAGTCCGTGCTTGAAGCGCAGCCGACCCGGCCTGTTGCCCGGCAGCAGCAGATCATACTGCCGCAAGGCTGCCAGCGCCACATCGTCCATCGGCAGATCAGCCAGTTCTGCCAGCAGGTCCTGCCGCATCGACGTGCCGATCACCGCAGCCACGCCCACCAGCCGCTGCAATGCCGGCGGCAGCCGACGGAAGCGCGCCTCGATGGATGCAGCAAACCAGCCCGATTGTGTGGCATCCGGCAGCCGGCCGCTGGCCTCTGCCATATGGCACAGCTCTTCGAGATACAGCGGATTGCCGCCCGCCGCTTCGTGCAGATGCAAGGCCGATACATAGTCGAGCGCCGGCAGGCGCGCGTGCACCAGCGCCACGGCTTCGGTGGCTGCAAGCGGCCCCAGCTGAATTTCGGGCACTCCGCCCAGCGGCAGTTCGCCAGCCTCGGGCGGGCGGGAAAAGAGCAGTATGGCAATGTGACCGGGGGCAGATAGAAGCGCACGCAGCAATATGGTGGAGGCACTGTCGGCCCATTGCCAATCATCGAACACCAGCAGCAGTGGCTGCAGCAGCGAAGCTGCAGCAAGCCCTTCGCACACCGTGCGGGCCAGAGATTCAGGATCGATCGCGCCGCCCCCGGCCGCCAAGGCAATGGACTCGGCGGCGAACCGGCCCGGCAGACCCGGAGCAGCATGGTCTTTGCTCAGCTGCCGCGCCATGTGGCGAAACGGTTGCAGCGGCTCACCGTTGCGGGACGAATGCCCCGAAAGCACGGCGAGGCCATGCTGCCGGGCGCGCGCAATCATCTCTGCGGCAAGCCGGGATTTGCCCTGCCCGGGCGGCGCCACGATGCGCAATGTCTGACCGGCGCCTGCGACGGCCGCCGCCACTGCCGCGTCTGCCAGCCGAAGTTCGGCAGCCCGTCCGCGAAACGGCGACAGGCCAGTTGCAGCCGGTTCGGCGGGCTCGCTGCGCGCCGAGTGGATTGGCACTGCCAGCACGGCATCGTCGGCGCGGTCGATGCGGATCAGCCGCTGCGGGCCGGTTTCGTAGCGCGCGCGGCTTGGCCCGAGCGTTGCTTCGCTCACGAGAATTTCATCGGATTGCGCCGCTGCTGCCAGCCGCGCGGCGATGGCCGTGCCAAGCCCCATGGCCTCGAACGTTCCGCTGCGGGCGTCCCCCGGGCGCATCAGCACGAGGCCGGCATGAATCCCCGCGTGAACGCGCACGGGCGTGCCATCGGCCGCCACAAGAGCAGCGGCGGCATCCCGGATGGCGACTGCGGACTGCACAGCACGATCGGTGGCCGGGTTTTCGGCGGCGCCGGCATCGGCTGCGGGAAACAGCACCAGCGCGCCGTCGCCATAATATTGGCCGATGGTGCCACCGTGCCGTGCCACCACCTCCTCTATCAGCAAGCGCAGATCGCCGATCAACCTGGCATAGTCTTCCGTTTCAAGCCGCGCCGCCAGCCCTACGGAATCGCACAGATCGACAAACAACAGAGTGGCCACCTGGCGATGCGCGGCGGCGGCGGGTGTCGCCTGGTCTTCACTTGACCGCTGCCTGTTCATGTCCAATGAACCCCCTGGTGCACCCCGTCCAGTCAAGGACCCCTGGCAGTCTAACAGAGATTAACAGCTTCGCGACAGAGGAGAATGTGATGGGGGTGGGCAGAGAGCTCGGCAACCGCGACCCGGCAAGCCCGGAGTTGCTGTCCGTGGCAGGGCAGGCTGCGCCGTCTTCGCTGCTGCCGGCGCTGGTTGGTGCCGGCTCGATCATCCACTGCCGCAGCGGCCATATGCTGCTGGCGGCCGGCAGCCGTTCCGTAGACGTGTATGTCATCCTGACCGGGCGTCTGCGGGTCACGATCTTCTCCGCCGATGGTCGCGAAGTCATCATCCGCGATCTGTCTGCGGGGCAGATGTTCGGCGACCTGGCGGCTGTCGATGGCGGGCGCCGGTCTGCCAGCGTGGTGGCGCTGGACGAGTGCCGGCTGCTGCTGGTGCCCGACGTTGCATTCCGTGCCGCAACGTTTGCCGAAGCGGATCGGGCGGCATGGTTTGCCGGGCATCTGGCAGCGCAGATCCGCATGCTGACCGAACGGCTTATCGAGCTTACCACGCTCAATGTGCGCAGCCGGCTGCACTGCCAGCTGCTGCGATTGTGCGTGATCGCCGGCGTGATCGGCAATCAGGCGCTGATCGATCCCGCCCCCAGCCACGAGGAGCTTGCCGACATGATCGGCACGCACCGCGAAGCCATCACCCGCGAACTCTCCTATCTGGCGACCACCGGCATACTGGAAGCTGGCCGGCGGCGACTGGTGGTGCGCGATGTGGCGGAGCTGGGATCGATGGTTCGCAAGGCACAGGGTAGCTGACTGCGGCCAAAATTATAAAAGCCCGGTTCCTTTGGTAACTCCAAGCCAGCTGGTCGCCAGCAGCAGAAGATAGACCAGCATCACCCATATGCGGGTCCGGTCCATTGTCTGGCGGAGCGGAAGTTCGGTTTCGTCCGAGCTGCCGTCCGCTATCAGGGCCATCAGCTGCTTCCCGACCGGCCGGAAAGCAACATCGATCAGGATGGCGGCCACGAAGACAAGGGCGAACAACAACGACTTCCAGGCAAGAAATGGCTGCAGCGGGCTGCCGTTGAGCAGTGAAACCGTGCCGAGCGTGAGGAAAAATCCGGTCAAGAGATACTTGAGCGGATTTTCCAGCGCGCGCGCGCGCGCCGCGCGCGGGGTCTGGTCGTGA
>JBBRKH010000044.1:0-9882 GCA_038217965.1 Sphingomonadales bacterium
CGCTTTGGCCGCCGTTGGGTATCGTCCGAACCGTTCGGCTGGGCCACCTATCACTATGGCCGCTGGGCGCGCGATCCACGCCTCGGCTGGTTCTGGGTGCCAGACACGCGCTTCGGCCCGGGCTGGGTGAACTGGCGCGAAGGCAGCGGCTATTCCGGCTGGGCGCCACTGCCGCCGCGCGGCTGGGAACGCTGGGGTGTGGGCTACAACCCCTGGGGGTGGGACAGCTGGCTCTTTGCGCCGAGCAGCTACCTGTATCGCCCGGGCCTGTATTCGCACATCGTGCGCGGCCGGCCGCATTATGACCGCACGCGCCCGGTAAATCGGCCTGACAGGCCGGATGGCTGGACCGGCAACCGGCCCGGCGGCCGTCCGGACTGGCGCGACCGTGACGATGATCGCGGTCGAGACGATGGCTCCGATCGGGCCGAATCCGATCGCCCGATGACGGAGCCTGCCGACGTGCAATTTCGACGGGACCGCTGGCAGCAGGGCATGGGCAACCAGGATGTGGTGCGGCAGCCGCGGCCCGGGTTTCAGCTCGATGGCTCGGCGCCGCCACAGCGTGGACCGGAACGGCGCCAGCAGGCCCGTGCAGAAGCCGCGGCGCCGCCCGCAGCGAGCGCGCCGGAGGCCGCTCCCCGTCTGGCCGCCCCGCGCGAGGATGTAGCGGTGCAAGCGCCGCCGATGCGCCAACGCGAACAGCCGGCTTCGCCCGAGCGGCAGCAGCAGTGGAAGCCTCGCGATGCTGTGGAGCGCATGCAGCCGGAATAGGGCCGGCCTGCGCACCGCAAACAGGGCAGATTTGCGGTTGCGGCAGCGCGCTGCAGCGCACAAGGTGTGTCGGTGAAGGCGGCGTTCGACGAAATGTATGGCGATGCGGCCTTTGGCTCGCAAGCGCTGCGCGCGCCCTATGCGCACGTCGGCGCATGGTTGCAGGCTGCCAGCCACGACCTGATGGAGACGCGCCGGCGTCAGGCCGAGCTGTTCTTTCGCCGCATCGGCATCACTTTTGCCGTCTACGGCGATCCCGATGCATCCGAGCGGCTGATTCCGTTCGATATCGTGCCGCGCGTCATCGCCGGCTCTGAATGGGCAAAACTCGAGGCAGGGCTGGAGCAGCGGGTCAATACGCTCAACATGTTCCTCGCCGATGTGTATGGGCCGGGCGAGTGCATCAAGGCCGGAATCATTCCCGAGGATCTGGTGCGGCTGAATCCGCAATACACGCTGGCGCAAGTGGGCCGCCGCCCGGCGAAGGATGTGTGGGTGCACATTGCAGGCATCGATCTGGTGCGCACTGGCGCCGACGAATTCCTGGTGCTGGAAGACAATGCGCGCACACCATCGGGCGTTTCCTACATGCTGGAAAACCGCGAGGTAATGCTGCGGCTGGTGCCGGAAATCATTGCCGACATCGGCATGCGCGGTGGCCTGCGTCCGGTTGAAACCTATCCCGATACGCTGCTCGACACGTTGAAATCGGTGTCTCCCGACAGCTGCACGGGCGAGCCCTGCCTCGCGCTGCTGACGCCGGGTGTGCACAACAGCGCCTACTACGAGCACAGCTTCCTGGCCGACAAGCTGGGCATCGAACTGGTCGAGGGCTCCGATCTGTTTGTGCATGCCGACATTCTCTACATGCGCACGACCGAAGGCCCGAAGCGGGTGGATGTGCTGTATCGCCGGCTGGACGACGCATATCTCGATCCGCTGGTGTTCCGCCCCGATTCGGTGCTGGGCGTGCCCGGCCTGGTCAACGCCACCCACGCCGGCAATGTGACGCTGGCCAACGCCATCGGGACCGGAGTTGCCGATGACAAGGCGATCTACAGCTATATGCCGGATCTGGTGCGCTTCTTCACCGGGCGCGATGCCCTGTTGAAAAATGTGCCCACCTTCCGCTGCCGCGAGCCGGACGCGCTGGCGCACGTGCTGGAGCGCCTGCCGGAGCTGGTGGTCAAGGAGGTAGACGGGTCCGGCGGCTATGGCATGCTGGTTGGCCCGCACGCCACCCGGGAGCAGCTCGCAAGCTTTGCGGCCAAGCTGCGGGCGCACCCGGAAAAGTTCATCGCTCAGCCCACGCTGGCGCTCTCCACCTGCCCGACGCTGACCGATGCAGGCCTGCAGCCGCGCCATGTGGATCTGCGGCCATTCGTGCTGACCGGCGCCAAGGGGGTGAAGATCGTGGCTGGCGGGCTGACGCGGGTGGCGCTGAAGGCCGGATCGCTGGTGGTCAACAGCAGCCAGGGCGGTGGCACCAAGGATACCTGGGTGGTGGATGACGCCATCCTGGATTCGCTCGGTTCCGATGCTCTCTAGGTCGGCCGCCAATCTCTACTGGATGGGCCGCTATCTGGAGCGGGCCGATTTTCTCTGCCGGCTGATCGACGCCACCGTGCGGCTGGCGTCGTTGCCTGCCTCGCACGGCGGAGCCCGGCCGGCGTGGGAGGGGGCGATCCGCTCGGCGGCGGTGGAAATAAGCTTTCGCGAGACAGGCCTGCCGGTCGATGAAGCGCATGTCGGCTGGTTTCTGGCGCTCGACCCCGCCAATCCTTCGTCTGTGCGCTGCTGCCTGGAGGCCGCCCGTCACAACGGCCGCGCCGTGCGCACGGCATTGACGCTGGAAACCTGGGAGGCGGTCAACGGCGCCTGGCTGGAAATCCAGCGCTTCGGCACCGGCGTGCCGGACAGCTCCACGCTTGTCCGGCTGGTCGAAAGCATCAAGGCGGTGCTGCTGAGCTTCGACGGGGCCGCGTCACGCACCCAGCTGCGCGAGCCGACCTACTGGTTCCTGCGGCTGGGCACCACGATCGAGCGCGCCGATACCACGGCGCGGCTGCTGGACGTGAAATACCACTTGCTGCTGCCGCGCACCGAGCCGATCGGCGGCAGCCTGGATTATTTTCAGTGGACGACACTGCTGCGCACCGTGTCGGCACTGACCGCCTATCGATGGGTGTATCGCGATGCGGTGAAGCCGTGGCTGGTGGCCGATCTGCTGATCTTCAACCGCGCCATGCCGCGCTCGTTGATCGCCTGCTACGAAGATGCCGTGTGGCTGCTGGACCAGCTTGCGGCCACGCGCGGTCGCCGGGGGCCCGCCAACCGGCTGGCGTCATCGGCGCTGCGGCGGCTTTCGGAGAATGACATCGACACGCTGTTTCAGGGCGGGCTGCACGAATTCCTCACCGAGTTCATCGCCGAAAACAATGCACTGGGGGACGCGATTGCCGATCAATATCTGTTCTAGGGTGGCTGTTCCATGCATCTGAGCATCGATCATGTGACGCGCTACCGCTATGCCGAGCCGGCACAGGGCATCATCCAGCTGCTGCGGCTGACCCCGCGCGGGAGCGACAGCCAGCATGTGGTGAAATGGCGGATCGATGTGGACGCAGACGGGCGGCTGACGCCGTTCACCGATGCACATGGCAATCACTGCCACATCTTCTATGCCGACCGGGCGGTGGAAAGCCTTACGCTGCATGTGGCCGGCACGGTGCAGACGGCAGAGACGGCCGGCATCACCAGCGGCACGCAGGACCCGCTGCCGCCGCGCGTGTATCTGCGGGCCACGGCGCTGACCGCAGCGTCAGCGGCCATGGCACAGTTCGCAGAGAAGCTGCGCAATCCAGACATTCTGGCGCAGTCGCACGCGCTGATGCAGGCGGTGCGCGAGCGAATCGGGTTCGTCCCCGGCGTCACCGATGTCGTCACCGATGCGGCATCGGCGTTTCGGCAGGGCAGCGGTGTGTGCCAGGATCTGGCGCAGATCCTGATCTCCACCGCGCGCCATCTCGGCACGCCCGCCCGCTATGTTTCGGGGCACTATGCGGCTGCCGATCATCCCGAGCAGGAGGCGTCCCACGCCTGGGCCGAACTGCACATTCCACATCTGGGCTGGGTGGCTTTCGATCCGACGCACGGCGTTGGTTCGACGGAAGGCCATGTGCGCGTGGCCGTCGGCCTGGATTCGCTGGATGCATCACCGGTGCGCGGCACACGGCGGGGTGGCGGCGCCGAATCGCTTGCCGTGACAGTGCACGGCCGCGAATATGTCGCCCGCCAGCCGCAAGAGCAGAGTCAGTCCTGAAAATGCACCCAACTTTATGACCTACTGCGTCGGATTGCTTGTGAAGGAAGGTCTGGTGATGCTGGCCGACACCCGCACCAACGCGGGCATCGACAACATCTCCACCTATCGCAAGCTGCGGGTTTTCGGCGAGGAGGGCAAACGCGTCATCGCGATTGCATCCGGCGGCTCGCTCTCGACAACGCAGGCGCTTATCCACCGGCTGCAGGAGGGAGTGAGCATCGACGATGGGCCGCCGGAATTCATCGAGACCGCACCGTCGATGTTCCGCGTTGCGCAACTGGTCGGCAATGCGATGGTGGAAGCCAAAGGGCAGATCGAGCGCACCATCGACAAGGGCGCGATGGCCGAGGGCGATGTGAAGATCGGCGTGACTCTGCTGGTGGGCGGCAGCATCGCTGGCCGCGCGCCGCGCTTATTCATGATCTACGGCGAGGGCAATTTCATCGAGTGCGGCATGGACACGCCCTACTTCCAGATCGGCGAGCTGAAATACGGCAAGCCCATCCTCGATCGCATGCTGACCTACAAGACGCCGCTGGCGAAGGCGATGAAGATCGGGCTGCTCAGCATGAACAGCACCATGCGCTCCAACCTGTCGGTCGGGCTGCCGATCGACATGCTGATCGTCCGCCCCGGCCAGTCGGTAACCGCCATGCACCGCATCGAGGAAGCCGATCGATACTACAATGATCTGTCGGATGGCTGGGTGTCGGCGCTGGGGGCGGCGCTAGAAAACATCCCGGAGCCGCCCTACGCGCTGCCAGGGCCGACATTCGACTGAGCGGATCGCGGGCTGTCGGCTCCGGCTGGAAGCTGCGGCTCATGCCCGTGGCGGCGCGGACAATTTCAATTCGCTGCGCGCAGCAGCTCGCGCGCCGTTATGATCCGCATCACTTCGTTGGTTCCTTCGAGTATCTGGTGCACGCGCAGATCCCGCCACAGCCGCTCGATCGGATAGTCCATCAGATAGCCGTAGCCGCCGTGCAGTTGCAGGGCTCGATCGACGACGGATGAGCCGGTGTCGGTGGCAAGGCGCTTGGCCATGGCGGCGAACTTCGTCTTGTCCGCTGCCCCTTCGCTGACCTTGGCGGCCGCCATGTAGAGCAGCGCACGGGCGGCCTGCAGATCGGTTTCCATATCGGCGAGCTTGAACTGGGTGGCCTGGAAATCGACGATGGACTTGCCGAACTGGCGGCGCTCGCGGGTGTAGGCGATGGCTTCGTCGAGCGCGCGCTGTGCGCCGCCGAGCGAACAGGCGCCAATGTTGAGCCGGCCGCCATCGAGGCCGGCCATGGCGAATTTGAAGCCGTGTCCTACCTCGCCGACGCGGTTTTCCAGCGGCACGCGGACATCGTCAAAATGCACCTGCGCCGTGGGCTGCGAATGCCAGCCGAGCTTGCGCTCGTTGGCTCCGAACGACACGCCGGGCATGTCCTTCTCGATCACCAGGCAGGATATGCCAGCAGCACCTTCGCCGCCCGTGCGCACCATGGTGACATAGATTTCGTTGGCTCCCGCGCCGGAAATGAAGGCCTTGGCGCCGTTCACGACATAATGATCGCCGTCCCGCACGGCGCTGGTTGTCATCGCCGCAGCGTCCGATCCGGAGCCGGGCTCGGTCAGGCAATAGCTTGCGATGCTGTCCATGCCGATGAGCGAGGGGAGGTATTTTTCCTTCACGCGGGCGTTGCCGAAGCAGTCGATCATCCAGCTTGCCATGTTGTGGATGGAAATGAAGGCGGATGTGGAAGGGCAGCCATAGGCCATGGCCTCCATGATGAGAGCGGCCTCCAGGCGGCCGAGACCGATGCCGCCGGATGCCTCGCTCACATAGATGGAAGCAAAGCCGAGACCGGCGGCGCGCTTGATGGTGTCGCGCGGAAAGATGTGCTTTTCGTCCCACTCGGCGGCGTGCGGGGTGATTTCGCTCGCCGTGAAGCGCTCGGCGGTTTCGCGGATGGCGATCTGGTCAACGGTCAGGGCAAATTGGGTCATGTGTATAGCTTTAGCACCGCGCCGTGCAGCCGGGGAGGGGTGAAAGTGAGGGCTGACGCAGTGGCGCAGTTGACCTTTTTGCCCACGCTGGCTATTGCCCCCGCTCTTCAAGCATGAAGTCGCCAGCATGCGACTCCGTGCCTGCGCAGACAATTCTTTGAGGAACAGGAAATGAAACGCACCTATCAGCCGTCGCGGCTGGTTCGCAAAAGGCGGCATGGGTTCCGCAGCCGCTCGGCCACCGTCGGTGGCCGCAAGGTGCTGGCCTCACGGCGCGCCCGCGGCCGCAAGGTTTTGTCGGCGTAACGATTGTGAACGCCGCAGAGCCGCCGGCCGGCGGCGCAGCGGACGCGCATCCGACCAGCGGCCAGGAGCTTTCGGGGGGGTTCGCTCGGCTTTTTCCGCATGCGCAAACGGCAGGACTTTCTCGCCGCCAACAGCGGTGTGCGGACGGTTACCCCTGCCTTCATCCTGCTGGTGAGGCCATCGGCGTCGGCGCAGACGCGCGTCGGGTATACGGTGAGCAAGAAAATTGGCAATGCCGTCGCTCGCAATCGCGCTCGCCGCCGGCTGCGCGAAGCGGCCCGGCTGGCGCTGCCCGGTATTGCCATTGCAGGTGCCGATCATGTGTTCATCGCCCGCGCGCGCGACACCGAAATCCCCTTCGATGCGCTGCGTGCCGACATGGGTTCGGCGGCTGCCAAGGCACGCCGCAAGCTCGATCCGCGCGCGTGAGTGTCAGGGTTTCCTTTCCGTCCCGCGCGCTTTCCGGCCTGTTCCGGTTGTGGCAGATTGCTTTTTCGACCGTCCTGCCGCCTTCCTGCCGCTTCACGCCAAGCTGTTCCGCCTATGGCATCGAAGCCGTCCGGCTGCATGGCGCAATCGGTGGCGGATGGCTGGCGGCGAAGCGCATCAGCCGCTGCCACCCCTGGGGTGGTCATGGCTTCGATCCGGTTCCGAAATCTTGCTCTCCCAACCCGTCGCAACCGCACGGCTGAACCCTTCCTTCCGATGAAAAAGCACCCCCTGTGACCGGCGAAAACCGCAACCTCCTTCTTGCAGTCCTGCTTTCGGCGATCGTGCTGTTTGGCTGGACCTTCGTTGCCGAGACATGGCTCGCGCCGCCGCCGGCGGCGGTTGTGGCTTCCGCACCCGCGGCCCCCGGCGCCACGGTCGGCGATGTGCCCGTTGGCGCCGTGACCGGCGCGGTCCCCGTTGGCGCCGTGACCGGCGCCGTCCCCGTTGGCGCGCCTACAGGCGCGGTGCCCGTCGCTGCCGCGATTGCTTCGGCTCCCCGAATTGCCATCGACACGCCGCGCCTGAAAGGCAGCATCAACCTGGCCGGAGCGCGCATCGACGATCTGGTGCTGCGCGATCACCGCGTCAGCATTGCCGCCGATTCCTCGCCGATCCGCCTGTTTGCACCATCAGGGGCGAAGGATTCCTGGTTCGCCGGCTTCGGCTGGGCCGGCGCTGGAGCGCCACCAGCCGACGCGGTGTGGACGGCAACGGGCGGCAGCCTGACCCCGGAGCGCCCCGTCACCCTGCGCTGGGTGAGCCCCGACAAGCTCGTTTTCGAGCAGACCATCGCGGTCGATCAGAATTTTGTCTTCACCATCAGCAAGAAGGTGACCAACGGCAGCGCCGCCGCCGTCACGCTGCGCCCGTTCGGCTACATCAACCGCACCGGGCGCGGCCCCGATCCCAACAGCTTCAACCTGCACGTCGGCCCGATTGCTGTTCTCAACGGCACGCTGAAGGAGGGCGAAATCGATTTCGATGTGCTGCGCGACGATGGCCCGCAGAGCTTCACGTCGCCCGGCGGCTGGCTCGGAATTACCGACAAGCACTGGTTTGCAGCGCTCATCCCCGATCAGAAACAAACGATCGAGGCGCGCTTCACCGCGGCCGATGGCGATCGCTATCAGACGGACTATCTGTCGCCCGCAATTGCAGTGGCGGTCGGCGCCAGCGTGACCGATGTCAGCCACCTGTTTGCCGGCGCCAAGGAGGTGGCAGTGGTGAATGCCGTGCGCGACGATCTCGGCGCCCCGCTGTTCGACCGGGCGATTGCCTGGGGCTGGTTCTGGTTCATTGCGCAGCCGATCTACAATCTGCTGGGCTGGTTGTACGACCGTGTCGGCAACTATGCGCTGGCGATCGTCTGCCTGACGCTCATCGTCCGCATCGTGCTGTATCCGATTGCCAACCGGCAATACGCCAGCATGGCGAAGATGAAGATTTTCGCTCCGAAGATGAAAGAAATTCAGGAGAAATACAAAGACGACAAGGCCAAGCAGCAGTTTGCGCTGATGGAGCTGTACAAGGCTGAGAAGATCAATCCGCTCGCCGGATGCCTGCCGATACTTCTGCAGATTCCGATCTTCTATGCGCTTTACAAGACCCTGTTGATATCGACGGAAATCCGCCACCAGCCGGGTTTCTTATGGATCAAGGATCTGGCAGCCCCCGATCCGTTGACGCCGATAAACCTGTTCGGCCTGCTGCCGTTTGATCCCCCGGCCGTCATCGCGCTCGGCATTCTGCCCATCATCCTCGGCATCACGATGTTCATCCAGTTCAGGCTGAATCCGCAGCCGCTGGACGAAATCCAGCAGAAGGTGTTCGCCTGGATGCCATGGCTGTTCATGTTCATGATGGCGCCGTTTGCAGCCGGTCTGCAACTGTACTGGATCGTCAACAATCTGGTTTCGATCCTGCAGCAGTGGGTGCTGCTGAGGAAATATCCGGCACCCGCGCCAGCTCCGGCCAAATGACGCCAGAGCAGGACCAGGCCGAGCGCATCGAGCAGGCCCGCAAGCTGTTTGCCGGGCCGATCGGCTTTCTGCTTTCGGCGCCGCAACTGGAGCATCTGCCGGAGCCGACGGTTCCCGAGGTTGCCTTCGCAGGCCGCTCCAATGTGGGCAAATCGTCGCTGCTGAACGCATTGACCGGACGCACCGGCCTCGCGCGCACATCCAACACGCCGGGCCGAACGCAGGAGCTCAACGTGTTTCTGGTCGGCGACCCGCCGGTGATGCGGCTGATCGACATGCCGGGCTACGGCTATGCCGACGCACCAAAGGATGTGGTGCGGCAATGGGCGCGGCTGATTGGCGACTATCTGCGCGGGCGGCCGAATCTGAAGCGCGTGCTGGTGCTCATCGATTCGCGGCACGGGCTGAAACCGGTCGATCACGAAATCATGGAGTTGATGGACAAATCGGCGGTCAGCTATCAGCTGGTGCTCACCAAGGGCGACAAGATCAAACCGACGGCGCTTGCGGCGACGGTTGCCGCGATTTCGGAAGTCGCGCGCCGGCATCCTGCGGCACATCCGCTGATCGTTGGCACAAGCAGCGAAACCGGGGTGGGCATTCCCGACCTGCGTGCGGCTGTGGTGGGCGCGGCGTTCGGCTGAAAATAGCGCAAGCAAATGCCGTTGCGGGCTGCTAGTCCTGCGCCCGAAAGGTGATTAGCATGAAGGCCCTGACTCCGCTGCTCGTTGGCGGGTATGAATTTCTGCCGCTCGTCGAAGGCGGCAAGGGCGTGTCTGCCACCAACCATGCCTCGGCCGGCGCGTGGGCGAAGGCCGGCGGCATCGGCACGGTGTCTGCAGTCAATGCCGACAGCTACGATGCCGATGGCCTGCCGATCCCGCAGATCTATCACGCCGCCTCGCGGATCGGCCGCCACGAGGAGCTGGTGCGCTACGCCATCGACGGCGCGGTCGAGCAAGTGAAGCGGGCGTTCGATATCGCATCCGACGAGTTGCGCGCCGGGCGCGG
>JBBRKH010000045.1:0-9873 GCA_038217965.1 Sphingomonadales bacterium
AATGAGGCCACTGCGGCCGCAACGGCCGATGAGGCCACTGCGGCCGCAGCGGCCGATGAGGCAATCGCTCCCGAAGCAACCGAAAAAGCGTAGCCGCTTTCGCAGCTCCGCAGGCAAAGGGCGCTCATCCTCCGGGGTGAGCGCCCCTTTTTATGCAACAGGCGGCGGCAGCAGGCCGATGGCCTGCAGCACAATCGCCTGCACCAGCATTACCATCAGCCAGGTGAGACAATCCAGCGCAACGCGGCGCATCGGCATGCCCCGGTATCGCAACGTCACCATCACCACCGGCAGAATGAAGCCTGCCCAGATGACCACCGCTGTTCCGACCGCCATCTGCCAGGCGCCGGCCGCCTTTGGCGCCAGGATCAGCGCGCCGGCTAGAATCGCGGCAAACCAGCCCAGCGCCAAGAACGCCAACAGCAGGAATTCGGCCGTTGCCCGTCCGCCGCTGCCACGGCCATACAGCCGGTTTGCTGTCCAGAAAACAGCAAGGCCTGCCAGAGTGGCCGCCAGTATGGGCAGTGCGTTCAGCCAGATGTAGATCATTCCCCGGCAGCCTTCGGCAGATCGGTCGCCATATCGATATCGCGGTGTATCCCCGCATCGTCCACGTGAATTTCCATTGCGCAGATTGGGCGCAGCAGCGCCCGGGCGCCAACAGGGCGCAGCAGCGCCCGCGCACCAACAGGGCGCAGCAGCGCCCGCGCGCCAACAGGGCGCAGGAGCGCCCGCGCACCGGCGTCTCCTGCCAAGCCGGACAGTGCTGCAAAATGCCGCCGCGAAAATCCCGCAGGATTGCCCCATTGCCCGCCCTGCACCGGAACGACCGCTCCCGCGCCAGCCGCAAGCGCAACAGCCAGCTTGGCATAGGTTTCCGCCCGCACGAAAGGCATGTCTCCCAGGGCGACGAGCAGCCCGTCCCATTCGGACGGCACCGCCGCTATGCCGCTGCGGATCGATGCTGCAAGCCCGAGCGCATGATCGGCCGCATGCGCCACAGGCAAAGCGCCAACGACCTTGCGCACTTTTTCATCATGCCCGCCGGTCACCACCAGCACCGGCAGCCGCGCGACCGCCAGCCGCTGCAGCACATGCGCGAGGACCGGCTGCCCATCCAGCAACATATCCAGCTTGCTGCCCCCCATCCGACGGCCAAGGCCAGCGGCCAGAACCAGCGCGCCGATCATCATGCGGCACCGGTCGCCCATGCCCAGGGCACCGTCCGACCTGCCTCGTCGAGCATACCGCCCACCCCCATCCGGTCGAAGTCTGCCGAATCGACGGGCAATCCAGCCGCCAGCCGCTCCAGCACCAGATCAAGTCCGTTGCGTTTCGGGCTCTTCGCGCATCCCGGCAGGCCGATGACCACAAGCCCGGCATCGCCCAACCGCCCCATCACGATGAGATTTCCGGGATCAACCGGCATGCCGAACCTGGTAACGCTGCCGCCGGCAGCGACGATGGCGGCCGGCAGGACATCGCGCCGGTCAGATGTTGCCGTGGCTCCCGATATCAGCACCAGGCCGGCTCGCGCCGGGGCAATAGCGTTTGCCGCAACAAGGGCCTGGGCAAGTGACTCCACCGCGTGCGCGACTATGGGTGGTTCGACCATCGAGATGCCGAGGCGCGCCAGTCGGGCGCGGGTCACTGCGGCGGTTTTTGCAAGCTGCTTGGGCGCCGTGTCGTAAAGCGCCGTCTGGATGAGACAGGCCGAAATCCCCGTCTGCCACGGACGCACCTCCAGCGATCTGTGCAGCAGCTGGCACAGGCTGCCAAGCTCGGCGGCGCCGATGGCGTATGGAAACACCTTGATGGTGGCCAGCATGTCGCCTGCGGCAACCGGCGTGTGCACGGGCATGGTCGAAATCCCGATCGATTCGCACTGCCCGTTCGCGCGAATGACGGCATCGGGCTCATACAGCAACAGTCCGTCGTGTGCGGCGTGCAGGTTCACGCGCCCATGCGACGGCGCCCGCCGCGCAATGCCGGAGCCCGCAAGCATCTCCGCGACCCGATCGGCAGCCAGGTCCTCGGGCACGTCGCCAGCTTCGAGTCGGGCAATCCACAGCCGATGCATGCCGGCCCGCTCCGCTGCCTCGATCAAACCCCGATCGACCGACGTTCCCTTGGCGATGCGCCTTCCGTCGATCCTGATGGCATGTGCAAGCATGGCGCCAGTGCACTCTGTCAGCGGCAGCTCCCCGAAGATCATGCCCGCCGGCGCCAGGCCTGGACCATCTGTGCGGCAATCGAAAGCGCGATTTCCGCCGGATTGGCAGCACCGATGTCCAGCCCGGCCGGCCCGTTGATTCGCGCCAGGTCGGCAGCATCGAATCCCGCCGATGCCAGCCGCTCCAGCCGCGCTGTGTGCGATTTCCGGCTGCCTAGCGCGGCAATGTAGAAGGCATCGCTCGCCAAAGCCGCCGCCAGCGCCACATCGTCGAGCTTTGGATCATGCGTCAGCGCGACGATCGCGCTGGCGCCGTCCGGCTTCCAGTCCGTCAGCGCTTCGTCCGGCCAGCGATTGTCCACCGCGATGCCGGCAAAGCGCGGCCCGGCGGCAAAGGCACCACGCGGATCGACGACCGATGCCACCATGCCCAGCCCCTGTGCCAGCGGCACAAGCGCCTGCGAAATGTGGACCGCGCCCACCAGCATCAGCCGCAGCGGGGGATCATAGCGGTGGACGAAATCTCCGTCCGCTGCTTCGCGGGTCCGGCCGGTCGAAAAATCCGTCGCAAGCGAAAGTGCCACCCCGGCCTCACGCGCCGCTGCCAGCCTCTGCAACAGCGCAAACGGGAATCCGCTTTCATCCACCGCCTGCACGAAAACGGAAATCTCGCCGCCACAGGCCAATCCCACCTCCCAGGCTTGCGCATCGGCCACGCCGAAGTCCAGCCGCCTGCCTCCGCTCTGCAGCGCCTGCGCCTCGGCGATCACCGCCCCTTCCACGCATCCGCCCGAAACCGACCCCTCGAACAAGCCATCGTCGCGCACCAGCAGATGTGCGCCGACACGTCGCGGCGCCGAGCCCCATGTGCGCACAACGGTCGCCAGCCGCAGCGCATGACCCGCCGCGTGCCACTCCCCGGCGCGGGCAATCAGCCTGGCAAGCTCGTCGCTCAAGCGCCGACGCCGTAGATCAGGACCAGCACGATCACGACGAGCGCCACCAGGCCGCCGACCCACATGATGGGAGAAATTCCCTTGCCCGGAACAGCCGCATCACTGGCGGGCTCGTCGGGTGCGATCGCCGGTTCAGCGTCGACCACCGCAGGCGCTTCCACCGCTTCCTTGAAGCGCTCGAAAAAGCTCGACGCATAGCCCTTGGCGGTGCCTTCGATCAGCCGGGTGCCAAGCTGCGCCAGCTTGCCGCCCACCTGTGCGCGCGCCACATAGGCGAGCAATGTGGCGCCGCCGTCGGCATCGCTCAGCACAACCTCGGCGGAGCCCTTGGCAAAACCGGCCACGCCGCCCTTGCCCTCGCCGACCAGAACATAGCGGTTGGGCGGGTCCATTTCCGTAAGCTCCACCGTACCGGAAAATTTCGCCTTCACCGGGCCGACCTTGGCGTTCAGCACGCCATCGAACCGGTTCTCGCCGGAGACTTCCAGCTTTTCCACTCCGTCGATGCAGCGCGCCAGAATGGCCGGATCGCACAGCGCGTCCCACACCGCCTGCCTGCCGGCCTCAATTCGGGTTTCACCTGTCAATTCCATTCGCCGTGCCCCTCCAGCCTCCCACATTGCGCAGAGGCATTGGCCATTCCAAACCATTGAACTTGCCAGCCCATGTGTTAGCCTGCAGCCGAGAGCAAGAACAACAGGCACATGCGGATAGGCTCTTCAATAGGGGTTGGGAAGCAATGCAAGAACCTGGATCTCATGCGGCATCGGCCGCCGACTGCCGCCATGCGCAGCCCGACGACCTACACGCGCAACCCGATGGCGCACACGCGCAACCCGATAGCGCTTACGCGCAGGCCGATGACGCACACGCGCAACCCGATGGCGCTTACGCGCAGGCCGATGGCGCACACGCGCTGGTTTCCGGGCGGGTGAAATGGTTCGATGCCGTGCGCGGCTATGGCTTCGTGGTGCCCGATGATGGCGGCAGCGATGTGCTGCTGCACTACAATCTGCTGGCTCCGCACGGCCGCAAGAGCCTGCCGGAGGGCGCGCTGGTCACTGCCGAAGTCTGCCAGGGCGAGCGCGGGCGCGCGGCGAGCGCCATCGTTTCCATCGATCTGGCAAGCGCAGTCGGCACCCATCAAGAGCTTCCGCCGCGCCCGGCAGACCGGCTGGATCCGGCAGATTTTCTGGCAGGGGCAGGCGATTATGTCCCCGTTCAGGTGCGCTGGTTCAACCGCACCAAGGGTTATGGTTTTCTGCTGGGCGATGATGGTGTCACCGAAGTCTTCATTCACATGGAAACGGTTCGCCGCGGCGGCTTCGACATGCTGGAGCCAGGCCAGCATATCTGTGCCCGGATTTCGCAGGGTCCGCGCGGGGCACTTGCCGTGGCGGTGGAGCCCGCCAGCGCACTGCATGGCTGAAGCGCGCGCACTCGTGCTGGCACTGGCGCTCGCAGTTGCCGCCCCATCCCTGCGTGCCATGCCACCGGCTAGCGGTGGCCTCGGTGATTTCTCGGCCTATTCGGTCGGTGCACCGCAAACGGGTCTGGCAACGCGCAGGCTCGGCATCCGCACGCAAGCCGGAAAGACACTGGAGTATTCCGTGGAAATCGCCGCCACCCCGCAGCAGCAGGCAACCGGCATGATGCATCGCAAATCCATGGGCGCACGCAGTGGCATGCTCTTTCCGATGCAGCCGGCTCGCCCGGCCAGCTTCTACATGCGCAACACCTATGTGCCCCTGGACATCATCTTCATCGACGCCAACCGGCGGGTGCTCAACATCGGCGCCAACGCAACCCCGCTGTCGGAGGCGCTCATCAGCTCGGCCGGTCCGGTCATCGCCGTGCTCGAGCTGCGCGGTGGCGAAGCGGCGCGCATCGGCCTGAAGCCGGGTGACCGCATCGACTGGTAGCGTGCTTGCGCCGCCCGCCCCTCCGCCGCTAAGGGCGTTTCTCATGGCGTTCAAGATTTTCACCTGGTGGGCTGGCCCCACCTTTGGAACCTGGCTCGATACGCTGCTGCGGGGCCGCGAAGTCGGCCGCGATGCCGACGGCAATGTCTACTATGCCGGCAAGAACAGCGATCGTCGCTGGGTTGTCTACACCCGTTCCAACGACAGCAGCAATGTGCCGCCGGAATGGCATCTTTGGCTGCACCACACCCGCGCCGATCCGCCAAGCGAAGTGCCGCTGCCGGTGAAGTCCTGGGAAAAGCCCTGGCGGCCGAACCCGACCGGAAGCGGGCTTGCCGAGCTGCCGAGCGGCGCTCTGGCTGCCGGCGGCCAACGCGCGGCCGCAGCGGCTGACTATCGCGCCTGGTCGCCGGGGTCCTAGCATGGTCACGATTTTCAAGGATCACGTCGCCGAAGCGCTCGCCGGGCTTGCGGTTGTGGTCGTTGCCGGGCTGTTCCTGGTCTTCGTGTGGGACAGGGCGGGCTCCGGCACGGATCGCTACCCGCTGACGGCCCGCTTTCCCAACGCTTCCGGGGTCAGCGTGGGCACCGATGTCCGCGTGTCCGGCATGAAGATAGGCGCCGTCACCGGCCAGTCGCTCGACCCGGCCAGCTTTCAAGCCGTGCTGACGCTGGCGGTCGACAGCAATGTCAAACTGCCGGCCGACACATCGGCCGCCATCACATCGGAAAGCCTGCTCGGCGGCAGCTTCATCGCGCTGATACCGGGGGGCGATCCCGAAACGTTGCGCCCGGGCGACGAGATCACCGACACGCAAGGGTCCACCGATCTGATGGGGCTGATCGGCTCGTTCATCAATCGCAGCGGCACCGAAGCCCCTGTCGCCGCCGCACCTGCGGCCGCCCCTGCAGCAACGCCTGTGGGGCCGCCCGGCGAATGAAAAGAGCGGCTTCGGCGCTGGCGCTGCTGCTTGTGGCACCCGCGATGGGCCAGGAGAGAGACAAGCCGCCCGCCGCTGCCACGCAGGTCGTCCCGGCGACAGATGCCCGCGTGGCCGTGCTCGGAGCGCTGGACAAGCGGCTTGGGACCACCGCCGAATTCACCCTTTCGCCGGGCGAACGCTTCACCTTCGGCCGCCTGTCGGGCATCTTGCGCACCTGCGAGAAGACGCAGCCCTTCGAGCGCAGGCAGTCCGCCGCTTTCGTGCAGATCGTCGATACGCCGCGGGCGATTGCGCGCGGCGAACAGCCCAGGCCGCGGACGGTGTTCTCAGGCTGGATGTTTGCCGAATCGCCGTCGCTCAATCCGATGCAGCACCCGGTTTACGATATTTGGCTCAAAAGCTGCGCGATGACTTTTCCTGATGGCCCGAAACCGCCCATCGCGGCAGCCTCCGGCAAATCTTCGCCCCGCCGTGCGCGGGCTGCTGCCCCCGCGCCACAATCGGCACCGCCTGCATCACCACCCCCGGCAGCCGTGGCGCCCGAGCCACAAGCGCCGATCGTGTCGTCAACGCCGGTCGGGTAGCGATCCAGCGCGGTCCAGTCCGCAGATGCCGCCACCGCTTCATTCAGCAGCCCCACATAATGGCTGCGGCGCACCTCCTGTCCGCCGAAGCGCGCCAGATGGGTGGTCAGAAACTGGGTGTCCAGCAGCTGGAAGCCGCCCATCCGCAGCCGCACGACCAGATGTGCGAGCGCTGCCTTGCTGGCATCCGTTGCCCGGCTGAACATGCTTTCGCCGAAGAAGGCGGCGCCTACGCGAACCCCGTAGAGCCCGCCGACCAGCTCGCCTTCGGGCGTCCAGGCCTCGATGGAGTGGGCATGGCCTTCCTGGTGCAGGCGCACATAGGCTTCCCTGATGATCGGGTTTATCCAGGTCTGTTGCCGGCCCGGTGCAGCCTCCGCACAGTGCGCGATGACCGCTTCGAATGCCCGGTCGCAGCTGTTCAGATATCGCTCCTGCCGCAGAACCTTCAGCATGGAGCGCGGCAGATGGAAGCCATCCAGCGGCAGGATGCCTCGCCGGCGCGGCTCGACCCAGAACACGTCGTCTGCATCGCGCGTGTCGGCCATCGGAAACAGGCCGGCACAATAGGCTCTCAGCAGCAGGGCCGAGTTCAGCCGCCGCATCACGCCATGGTTCAAGCGGCCCAGATCGCAGGGCGCAGACGCCCCCAATCGCGGGCCGCCTCCAGCGCATAGGCCAGCTCCAGCAGCCGGCGCTCGCCGCCCGGCGGTGCCACGAACTGCATGCCGATCGGCAGACCGCCGGTCGACATGCCCATCGGCAGGGAGATGGCGCAGGCGCCGCTGGCATTCTCGACCGGCGTGTAGGCAACATAGCGCCGCAGGCGTTCGCGCAACGTCTCGAAATTCACCGTCGGCGCCAGATAGCCGATCGGCGGCGGTGGCGTTCCCAGCACCGGCGTCAGCAGAATATCGAAGGCGTCGAACTGGCCGTTGCTGGCCACCGCCATCGCTTCCAGCGTCGCAACCGCTGCCTGCAGGGTCGCCGGGCTGGCGTTCCTGGCAAGGCCGGCAAACCCGAAGGTCGAAGGCTCCAGATCCTCCGGCCCGAGCTCCCGGCCGAAGCGCTTGGTCAAGGCTTCAAGCCGCCGCGCCATGCCATTGCCCCAGATCAGCTCGAAGGCTGCCTCGACAGCGCTGCCGTCAAACGGGAGCGGCGCATCGACGAGCCTGTGGCCCATCCGTTGCAGCTGCTTGGCGGTGGATTGAAACACCGCAAGCACATCAGGGTCGGGGGCGCCGGGCGTGCTGTCCGGCCGCAGGCCGATGCGAAATGCGCGCTTCACCGGGCCGGTCACCAGCCCCACCGGCTTCAGCGGCCCGGTGCGGCTTTCCATGGCCGCCAGCCAGGCCGCGGTGTCGCGCACCGAACGGCTGACGCAGCCGTTGACCGAAAGCGCCGTCGCACCCTTTGCCGCTTCCTCACCGGCCATGCGCGCGCGCGACGGTTTCAGCCCGACCAGCCCGTTCACGCTTGCCGGAATGCGGATGGAGCCGCCGCCATCATTGGCGTGCGCCACCGGCACCACCCCTGCCGCCACACAGGCAGCCGAGCCGCCGGACGATCCGCCGGCGCTGTGCCCCGGCGACCAAGGCGAGCGCGTCGGCCCGAACAGCAGTGGCTCGGTGGTCGGCAGCAGGGCGAATTCGGGCAGGTTCGAACGGCCAAGCGATATCAGCCCGGCCGCCTTGATGGCGGCAACCGTGCCGCTGTCATTTTCCCCGGTCTGCCCGGCCAGCAGCCGGCTGCCGAATGTGTAGGCCGCATCCTTCTGCTCCACATTGTCCTTGATGAGGGTGGGGATGCCCGCCAGCGCACCGGCAGACCTTGCCGTTGTGCTGGCAGCCTGCGCACGCGCCTGCTGCGGATAGGGCTGCGACACCGCATTGAGGCGCCCGTTCACCATGTCCAGTCGCTTTAGCGCGGCTTCCACAAGCGCCGACGCAGAGACCTGCCCGCGCTTCACCGCCGCCGCCATGGCAGACGCATCGGCCGTTGCGGACTTGAATGCCATAACCGCCTTGCGCGTCCGTCCCTGCGCCGTCGCGGCCGGTGCCAGCATGCCCGCCAGCACTGCAAACTCCATGAAGCGTCGGCGCTCGAGCATGGTGGTTCCCCTGAATTTTTGCCTGGCCATGCTGAAAGCCCGGGCGTGATTTGTCAAAGCCCCCTGTTAAGCCGGGCTTCAGCCCCCATTTGCCAGCGGGTGTGACTCGGCATGCGACAAAAAATGGCGGACATTGGGGAATGGCGGACATCGGGGACTGGCGGACATCGGCATGGGTATCTGGAAAGCGATCGCAATGAAGACAAAGGCATTGGCACTTGTTGCAGCCGGTCTGGCGGGCGGGCTCGCGCTTGCCCTGTCGTTCAACAGCGCAAACAATAGCGGCACCGCTGCCGCGCAACAGGCAAGCGAACTGGCGCGGGTGGCAAGCCCGGAGCCGCCTCGTGCCGTGCCCGGCACGGGCGCAGACATCACGCTGAGCTTCGCGCCGGTGGCCAGGCGCGCGCAGCCTTCGGTGGTCAACATCTTCACCGCCCGCGTGGTGCGCCAGCGCGATCAGATGTCGCCCTTCTTCTCGGTGTTCGACAGCCAGCCAAGGGTCGCCAACGCGCTCGGCTCTGGCGTCATCGTGGATGCCAAAGGTCTTGTCATCACAAACAACCATGTCGTGCAGGGCGCCGACCAGATCATCGTGGCACTTGCCGATCGTCGCGAATATCCCGCGCGGCTGATCTTTTCCGATGCCAGGCTCGATCTGGCGCTGCTGCAGGTTGATCCGAAAGGCGCGGCATTGCCGGCCGCCAAGCTCGGCGACAGCGACCGCGCGCAGGTCGGCGATCTTGTGCTCGCGATCGGCAACCCGTTCGGAGTTGGTCAGACGGTCACCCAGGGCATCGTGTCTGCCGTCGCCCGCACGGGGATCGGCGTGTCCGATGCGCAATTCTTCATTCAAACCGATGCCGCCATCAATCAGGGCAACAGTGGCGGCGCCCTGCTGGCGATGAACGGCGAAGTGGTGGGCATCAATTCCGCCATCCTCACCGGCGGGCGCGACGGCGGCTCCATCGGGCTCGGCTTCGCCATACCGTCGAACATGGTGAAAATATTCCTGCGCGCGGCCGGCACCGGCAAGCTGGTCACCGCATGGCTCGGTGCCGAAGGCGAGGCGCTCACATCGGAAACCGCGCTGCAGGCCGGCCTTGATCGCCCGACCGGCATGCTGGTCACCGGCGTCTCCGATGGCTCTCCGGCCGCCCGGGCCGGCCTCCGGCCCGGCGACATCG
>JBBRKH010000046.1:0-9838 GCA_038217965.1 Sphingomonadales bacterium
GGCGCTGCGCTGGTGGGCCAGCTTCGGCGGCGTGGGCGGACGAACTCGCCGCGGCTGCGGTGCAGTGGAAGTGCGCGATCAATCAGGCCGCCTGCTCCGGGTGTCGCCCGAAGAGGCAAGTGCTGCCGGGATGCAGCTTCACCTGCGCCATCCCGACACCGATGCCGTCAGGGCTTGGTCGGAAGCAGTGGGTCGCCTGCGCGACTTCCGTCAGGGTAAGAAGGTCGGACGGCGACAAGGCAACGAAAGACCCGGACGCAGCTACTGGCCGGAGCCTGACGCGATCCGCCGGGCGGTCGGCACGCACTCCAAGGACCATGCGCCCGATCACCCTGCAGGCCATGCGTTTCCGCGCGCTGCATTCGGCATGCCGATCATCTTCCACTTCAAGGATGAACGTGAAAAAGATCCCGGCGACACCACCCTCAAACCCGAGAAGGCCGAACGCATGGCCTCGCCGCTGATCATCCGACCCTATCCGTCTCCTGACGGCCGCTGGTTTCCGGCCGTGCTCCGGATTGATCGCGGCCTTTTACCCAACATTAGGCTGAGCCTGGACGGCGCTCAGCGCAAACTTCCTCTGGCCATTTCCCCCACAGACTGGCAGAGCGGTAGTTGGGTGGGTAAGGTCCCACCCATGCAGGGGAGGGGTGCAGATGCGCTTCTCGCTTTCTTGGCTTTCTTCGGGGAAGGCACCACCGCCGCGGCCATCGACGCTGCGCTGGCTGCCGCACCCAAGGTCGCCCCGCCACCCAAACCGGTCTCTGTCGAGCAACGCTTCACCGCCCAGATCACGCGGGATCGCCGCAACGGCGCTGTGTCCGCCAAGCACGTCCAAACGGGGAAGCCTTTCGTCGCGATCGGAGAGGACGCAGCTGCGCGCTGGCGTGAAGTGCCGCCGGCGAAACAGAAGGATATCGAGGCGAGCCGTCGCGTGTTGCTGACCGCGGTGGTCCGCGACGGCAGGCTTATCCGACTGGAAGACAAGTCCAGCGGGGGTAAGCCGTGAGCGCCTTCCTGCTTGAGTTGGCCTTCGGTCCGGTGCAGGGCTTCATAAATGCCGCCCGTCGCAGCCGTGATCTGTGGGCGGGCAGCCATCTGCTTTCAGAGGTGGCACGCGCGGCGGGAAAGTCGCTGTTGGCCGACGGCGCCGAGCTGATCTATCCGCTGCGCAGCCGGGTGCTGGAGGAGCGGGAGGACGAGAGCAGCAATCTATCCAACGTGTTGCTGGCGCGCATCGCCGACTGCGACGCGGCGCGCGCCGCCAGCGTGGTCGCCCGCGCGCAGCAGGCCGCGCGGGACTGGCTGGGGTCGACCGCCTGCGCGGCGTGGGACGACTGGACCCGCGCCGGCGTCGCTTTGCGGAAGGTGATCTGGACGGCCCAGGTCGATGACGCCTTGGAAACCTACGGTGCCTGGGCCGAGGAGACCGACGCGGGCTATCGCGATGCCTATGATCGAGTGAAATCGGCGCTGGCCGCACGCAAGAATACGCGCGACTTCGCCCCGATGTTTCCGGCCGGCATGCCGCATCCCGGCGTCGGCGTACCTAAATCGTCGCTCGACGGTCTGCGCGAGTCCGTGCTGCCTGCTGAGCGGGGTGGGTTCCCGGCCCGCTTTGGCGTCAGTCCCGGTGAGCAGCTCGATGCGCTGGGCTGCGTGAAGCGCGTACACGGCCTTCAGGAGCGCTTCACTGCGCTCACCCGCCTCGCGGCGGACGGCTGGCTGGGCAGCTTGCCGGCCGAAGACCTGCAGCGGCTCTGCGCGGCCTACGCGCCACTGACTGCGCACGGCCTGGCCACCGGCGCCAAGGGCAACGCTGGCCTTTATGCACCGTTCGCTTTCGACGGCGGCCTCTTGTTTCCCGAGCGCCTGGAACAGGCGCTGGGGCAGGCCGACGCCGCATCGCGACCGGCCCTGCAGGCGTTGAAACTGCTGCTTGCCGAGCTGTATCGCCGTCACGGCCAGCCTTGCCCCTATGCAGTGCTGGTGGTGGCCGATGGCGACCGAATGGGACGATTTATCGACCAGGCGCGTTCGGCCGAGGCCCACACGCGCATCTCACAAGCGGTGGCGGCGTTTGCCGACGAGGTGCCGAACCTCGCCAGGGCGCATCGAGGTCATTGCGTGTTCAACGGCGGTGAGGACCTCACCGTGCTCTATCCGCTGGCCGGCGCGGTGGAGGGCGCGCGCGCGCTGTCGGCGGCGTTCGAGCGGCATATGCAGCGGGTGGTCGCGGAGCTGCCGTCATTAGACGAGGCAGCGCGACCCACGCTGCGCGTCGGCGCTGCGATCTGCCATGTGCTGGAGCCGCTGGGTGTAATCCGCGGTCACGGCGACGCCGCCGAGAAGTACGCCAAGGGCGAGGCCGGCAGTGACGCGCAGGGCGACGCGTTGGGCCTGAGCATCCACGTACGCGCCGGCCATCAGGTCCGGCTGAGGCTGGGATTCGGGGATAAGGACGGGTTTGACGCGCTGGCGCGCTGGCGCGCCGCCTACGCCGACGGCGCCCTCGGCGGTGGCCTCGTCTATGCCATCCGCGACGCCCTGCTGCGCTGCCGGCGCCTTGGCGTGGACCCTCCCGTCGTCGCGCAGGAAGTGCGGCGGGTGCTGGTCGCGGCGCGCGAACGCGGGGGAACTGACGCCATCGACAAGTCGATGATCGAGGCGATCGAAACGCGCGCCGCGACGCTCGCGACCCGCCACCCGACCGAGGCGCTATGGCGCCTCACCGACGAACTGATCATCGCGCGCTGGCTGTCCGCCAATACCGCTGCGGATGTCGGCAGCAGGGATTCAGTCTCATGAGTAAGACTTGGTATGCCTTTGAGCCGCGGTCTCCGCTGGTATTCCGCAGCGCCAAGCCATTCGGCGCCGGCAGCCGCGACGGCGCCAACTTCCCGTGGCCCTCCTCGCTGGCCGGCGCGGTGCGCACACGGGCGATGGACGGCCGCGGCTGGGACGTGGGCCTGAGTGCCGCGCAGCAAGCGGAGTTGCGCGCAATCGAGGTGACCGGGCCACTGCTGGCGCGTCGGCGCGGCGAAGCGCTGGCGGTCTACACGCCAAGGCCCGCTGATGCCGTGCTGTTGCTCGATGACGACGGGGCGGCGACCTGCACCTACCATCGCCTGCGCCCCGAACCGCATCCCGCGGGCACCGGTAGCGACCTGCCAGCCGGGCTGTGGCCATTGAGTTTCCGCAACCTGGTGAGGGGCAAGCCGCAGCCGGCGCCCGCCTTCTGGCCACTGGCGGACCTGCGCGCCTGGGGCGAGGGCCGGGGCGTGAACTGGACGCCGGCCGATCCCTTGCCTTGGGCAACCGAGCAACGCACCCATGTCGGCATTGATCGCGAGCGCATGGCGGCTGAGGGAGGCCGGCTGTTCCAGACCGAGGGCATCGACCTCGGTCCCCGGCGCCTCTATGCAGACGATGGCAGCGCGGCCTACGGCACCGACGACTGGCTGCTGCTGGCGGCCACGCCTGAGCGCCTCGCGCCTGGCCTGATTACGCTTGGTGGTGAGCGCCGGCTTTCCTGGCTGAGTGTGGCCAGCGCTGAGGAGCTGGCCGCGCCGGCAAGCTTGTCGGCGTCCCTTTCGCAAGGCTTCGCGCTTACGCTTGCCACGCCAGGCCTGTTCTCTCAGGGCTGGCGGCCGGGCTGGCTCGACGACCGTCTTGAGGGCGAGGTGCCCGGCTGCGAAGGTCTGCGGGTTCGCCTGCGAGCGGCAGCGGTGGAACGCTGGCAGTCGGTGTCCGGCTGGGACCTTGCCACTTGGCGTCCGAAGTCGGCGCGCAAGGCGGTGGCGGCGGGTGCCGTCTACTGGTTCGAGTGCCTTGCCGGCGACAGTGGCGCACTGCAGCGCCTGTGGTTGGCCCGTGTGAGTGATGACGAGCAGGATCGGCGGGATGGCTTCGGCCTGGTCATCCCGCGGCCTTGGAATGCCGCTGAATCCGGAGAAGTTTGACCATGTTGACCCAGCTTTTTCATTTGCATGCCCTGTCCGCTCTGCACGTCGGCGTCGGGCAAGCGGTAGGTTCCGTCGATCTGCCAATCGCACGCGCTAAGGCCACCCACCTGCCGCTGGTGCCGGGTTCGGCGCTCAAGGGCGTCATTCGCGACGAATTCGTCGGGTCCGACCCCGGCATCAGTGCGCGCCTGTTCGGACCCGAGCGGATCAGCGGCAGTGACGATGGCCACGCAGGTGCCCTTGCCTTTGGCGATGCCCATCTGCTGCTGCTGCCGGTGCGCTCGTTGGCGGGCGTGATGGCGCTGGTTACCTGTCCCTTCGTGCTCGGCCGCTACGCCGCCGACTTGCGCCGGGCGGGCCTCGGCGAGCAGCCAACGGTTCCGGAGGTGGCGTCGGGTAGCGCTGAAGTTACCGACAGCTCAGCGCTGGCAGCCGTCCCCGGCAAACTGGTGCTCGACGACCTTGATCTGGATCAGGCGACCGGCAGTGCCCAAGCCTGGGGCGAGCGTATTGGTGGCTGGCTGTATTCGGGTGACGAGCCCTCGCAGCGGCAGTTCCTGCGCCACTTCGCGATCCTCTCGGACCAGGACTTCAGCTTTCTCGCCGACACCGCCACCGAGGTGCGGGCGCGAGTTCGCATCGACGATGCGCGCGGGGTGGTCGCGCGCGGCGCGCTTTGGTACGAGGAGAACCTCCCGGCCGAGAGCGTGCTGTGGGGGCTGATCGGCGTTGATCGCAGCCGCATGAAGGGCGCAGCGGCGGATCGCGAGCAGATCCGCCGCGAGTTCCTTGACGGCCTGCCGCAGGAGACGCTGCTGCAGGTCGGCGGCAAGGCTACGATCGGTCGTGGTCTGGTGCGCTTCCTCCCGGCAGCAGCGGAGCGCAGCGCATGAGCGAGCCGCGTACCCGATCGCAGCGAATGGCCGGGTTGGCGCTGCAGCGCGTCGAGCAGGTCGCGGCCGGCAAGACGGACTTGGCCAGGGACTATCGAACCCGCGCGTTCGGCTTTCCCGCGCTGGTTATGCAGTCCGGCCTCGCCCAAGCCGTGGGCTTCCTGCGTGCCAAATCCGGCGACGATATCGGCAACGGCTATGGGCGCTTCCTCGCCGATCTCGCTGCGGTGGTGGGAGTGGCAGACGGGGAGAAGCTGCACAAGCGGATCATTGCCGCATCCTTGCCCGAATACCGTCTGCTGACCCGCGATGCACTGGACGCTGGCGGCTGGATCAAACGCTTCGTCCAGACCCTGCTGAAATCGGAGTCTGACCACCCGGATGCCGCGTCATGACGGCGCTGAGCCGCACGGCGCTCGCCGAACTCAGCGCCGTTTCAACGGTCGACCCCAACGCCGGCTGGCTGCTGCGCCGTGGCCTGATCTCCTGGGGTGAGGGCGAATCCGGGGGGGAGGCCAAGCGCAAACTGATCGACCGGATCGCCAATCTGCCCGCTCCCGAAGCCTACCGGTTGGCGTTCGAACGCTGGCAGCGTAGCGTCGCCGACCGGCAGCGCTTCCAGCGCATGCGGCTGCGCCTCGAAAGCCGCCTTTACATCGGCCTGAGTCGTGACAGCGCCTTGGAAACCGGCGTCGCCCTGCAGCACGCCTACGGTATGCCGATGATTCCCGGCTCGGCGCTCAAGGGAGTGGCGCGCGCGGGCTTCGGCAGCTGGCTTGCCGGCCAAGACCAGGCCCTGCGCTACCTGTTCGGCAACGACCACGACACCACCGATCCGGCCGATCTGGAGTCAGGCGCGGTGGTGTTCCATGATGCCTGGTGGGTGCCAGACCCCAAGACCAAACCTTTCGTGGGCGAGATCGTCACCCCGCATCACGGTGATTACTACGGTTCCGAAGGCCACAAACCTGCCACCGACTTCGATTCGCCAGTACCGGCACCGCAGCTCGCCGTGCAGGGCAGCTTCCTGTTCGTGATCGAGGGCGACTCCGGCTGGGCGACTCTGGCGGCCACAGTGCTGAAGCAGGCGCTGCTGCAGCGCGGTATCGGCGGCAAACGCAGCTCGGGCTACGGCTGTTTCCTGGAGGCATGATGGGCAGGCTGCAGGCCTGGGCTTCGACCCTGTTCAACGTGCTGCTGGTGTATGGCTTCGTCCTCTTGCAGGGCTGGACCAGCGACCTGCTCAAGGGTGACGCGCTGTTCACCTGGAGTGAGCGGGATATCCGGCTCGCTACGCCGGCAGGGCTGCAAGCCCTGCTTGTGATGCTCGGTCTGTCGCTGGCGCTGGGCTACTGGTTATATCGGCGTCGCGCGACCTTTCTGCCGGTGCGCGTGCTGGCCCGGCGCGACCAGGCGGCGATGCGCCCGCATGCCGCTGTGGTGCTGTCGGTATCCAACAGCGCCTGGCGGTTTGATCTGGCCAGTCAGTCGCTGGTGGTGCGCGATCCGGACGCGGCGCCATCGCTGCACGCCTGCCCCCCAAGCGTGCGCGAATTGCTCGCGCTGCTCGCCGGGCTGAATCCGCGGTGGTCCTGGGAGATGCTGCTGCGCGGCCTGTTGCCGCATGCTGATCGCCTGCGCTGCGTGGTGCTGATCGCCTCCCGTGACAGTCATGCCGTGATTGGAGAGTGCCGCGATCTGGTGCGCCACTACTTCCCCCGCGCCCGAGTCAGTGTCCTGGGTCCTGTGGACTTCGAAGACATCGACGCCCTGCTGGCGGCCTACGAGCGTGCGGCGCGCGAGTGCGAGGTGCCGCTCAAGGACCTGATCATCGATGTCACCGGCGGCTCCAAGCTGGTCAGCATCGCTGCGGCGCTGTTCACCCTGCGACACCCGCAGGTCGAGTTCCAGTACGTCTCGTCCGCCGGCGACAAGCAGCCGATCAGTTTCAACGTGGTCAGCCAGCAAGCCTTGGGCGAATGACCGACAGCGTGCAGGTGGAACAGATTGCGTCGTCCCCTGAGATCACGACCGCCACGCTGCGATTCTGGCTGCAGCGCCTCGACGTGGCTCGCCTGCGGGTGCGCTGGCGCGTTGATCGTGCGTTGGAACTGCCGGCCTTCGCCGGCAGTGTGCTGCGCGGCGCCTTTGGCCTGCGCCTGCGGCAATCGGCCTGCCTGACCGGCGCACCCAGTTGCAGCGGCTGCCCGCTGCGCGCCCGCTGCAGTTACGGACTGTTGTTTGAGACCGCGCCGCCCGCAGACGCCCAGCGCCTGCGGCGGGCGTCGAGCGTGCCGCATCCCATGTTGCTGCGGCCGCCCGCCGGTGGTCACCATGCGCCGGGCAGCGAGCTGTCTGCGGAACTGCTGTTGTTCGGCAGCGCCATCGAGCACGCCGGAACGGCGTTGGCCGCACTGATTGCCAGCGTTGCCGGCGGCCTCGGGGCTGACCGGGTGGCGGGAGACCTGCGCGCCGTTGAGGCCTTCGATGCCTCGGCCGGCGTTTGGATTTCGGCCGCAGGCAGTGTTCTGCCGCGCTACCGGCTGGGCCTGACGGCGCCCGCCGAGGGCCGTGGCCGGCTGCACTTCGAGACGCCCCTGCGCCTGCTGCGCGAAGGTGTCGAGCTGCGCGCGCCCAGCGCAGGCGACTTGCTGCTCGGGCTGATCCGCCGCGCCAGTCTGCTGGTGCATTTTTTCGGCGACGCCGGGCCGGAGCCTGACTTCACCGCGCTGGCGGCGACTTTCCGGGAAGTCGCCTTCGAGCGCAGCGAGCTGCGCTGGTACAACGGCAGCCGCTTCTCGGCGCGGCAGCGAAAATCGGTGCCGCTGTCAGGACTGCAGGGGGACTGCGTGTTGCCCGCGGCCTTCGCCCGCCATTATTGGCCGCTGCTGGCCGCCGGCAGCGAGTTGCATGTCGGCAAGGCCGCCGTCATGGGCATGGGCCGCTACCGCCTCGACTGAGCGCGTCGGCTCACCTTCGATGCGGGTCGCTGCGGCAGGGCCGTGGCTCCGCCGGCGGGCTAAGACCGGGCGAAGCGGATCTCCCCCGGCTCGGCGGCAAGCCGGTAGCGCACTGCCGAACGCCCGCCCTCGGTGGCGATGCCAATACGCCGCACCGCCAGCGCGTCCAGCTCGTCTTCGATGCGCGCGTTGATGCGGCTGATGTGCGGCCCGATCCACTCGCGTTTCTTCGCGGAGATGCGCTTGAGTCCAGCGCCGCTCAGGAAGAAATCCTCAACGGTTTGGGTGGCCAGCGCCAGTGGACCGCAGCGCACTCTTGCGCTGGCCACGAGGTCGGACTGGACGGCTGAGTCGCTCGCCAGCGCATCGCGCGCGACCCAGCCGCCATCGCCATCGCCATCGCGCAGCCGGCGATCAGCCAGCCAGACGTACACAGCGAGCTGCGCCGGGGTGAGCTTGAGCGACACCCCGGCCCAGCTCACTCGCATGCGTGCCGGGTCGATGACCAGCTCGCTGCTGCCGGAGCTGCGCCGCCAAGCGGCCACCGTCTCGGCGTAGCCGGCGGCGCGCGCCAGCAGCGGCTTGTGCAGGCCCTCGCGCAGCGGCACGAACGGAATCTCGGCCAGCGCGATCTCCGCCGCCTCGGTGGACATCTCCAGGCCATCGCGGTCGTGCAGGGTCATTGGCCGGCGCGGCTTGAAGTAGAAGTCGCGGTGGGTCTCAAAGCGCGGGCTGACCAGCACATGCGACAGCCGGTCCTGCGGCCGGCCGTAAAGCGACAGCGCGTAACCGAGGAAGAAGCTCATCGTCTTGCGGCCGCCGGCCAGCGAGACATGCAGCGCCGCGTTGCCGTCGCGGGTGAACTCGGACACCCGGCGAGTGATGGCGTCGGCCGCGGCCTCGTTGTCCGCTGGCGTGCGGATGTCGCCCATCGGCTGGCCGGCGGTATCGCGGATCGTCTCGATGGCCCCGGCGTCGAAGCGGATGCCGCTCAGACCGTAGTCGCGGCACAGGCGGCCGAACTGGTCGCGGTCCGGCGCCAGCAGGGCCAGCCGCGCCTGCTCGGCACCTTCGGATGTGGTGATCAGATGGATCTCGGTGGGCACGAACGGCGGCCTACCGTGGGTGTCCACCGCCAGCGCATAAAGCGTCTCGG
Organism: Sphingomonadales bacterium; assembly: GCA_038217965.1. Taxonomy (GTDB): domain Bacteria; phylum Pseudomonadota; class Alphaproteobacteria; order Sphingomonadales; family Sphingomonadaceae; genus Sandaracinobacteroides. The sequence continues at coordinate 8,975 of JBBRKH010000046.1, forward strand.
TGACGATCTGCGGCGACAGGCCGGTCACGCAAAGCAGGATTCGGCGCGGAAACTGGTGCGGCTGCATGGGCTGATCCGTGAACGCGAACGACGCAAGGCTAACTGAAGCCGCTCCCACAATCCGCCCGGCAAGCTTGCTGCGGGAGTGCAGCGCGCCGGCTTGAGCCGGCTATGGGCAAGTGATGCCGGCAGGCAACAGCGATTCGGCGCGCGCCCAGATGCACGGTCAGCGCCTTGCAAGGTCGCGCCGTAGAGCGGCGCCCAATCGACGCCATAAAGGGACGATTGGTCTTGATCCCCTAATCGACGGGGAGTGGCTTCGACGTGGGCGCTGCCCGATTCCGACTGGCCTATGACGTCTTAAGCCCCTAATCGACGGGGAGTGGCTTCGACGCGCGCGAGTCCACTGAGCGCAGGCGTGCCGCCGTCTTAATCCCCTAATCGACGGGGAGTGGCTTCGACCAGAGATCGCGCTCGACCTGCTGGCGAAAGCTGGTCTTAATCCCCTAATCGACGGGGAGTGGCTTCGACTCACGTGTGCGCTCCACACATATAAGTATCTGTGGTCTTAATCCCCTAATCGACGGGGAGTGGCTTCGACCGGTTCTTGGAACAACTTCGGCAAGTGCTTCCGGTCTTAATCCCCTAATCGACGGGGAGTGGCTTCGACAAGATCGCCAAAGAGACGGGCATACAGGCCGGGTCTTAATCCCCTAATCGACGGGGAGTGGCTTCGACCCTAACGCCCCGAAATCCCACTGATCGCCGACCAGGTCTTAATCCCCTAATCGACGGGGAGTGGCTTCGACCGTTAGCGGTGGCTCGCCCAGCAGCGTTGAATGTGTCTTAATCCCCTAATCGACG
>JBBRKH010000047.1:0-9737 GCA_038217965.1 Sphingomonadales bacterium
GCGCCTGCGGCGGCGTCGGCCACGAGTGCGCCGGCGGCAACGAGTGCAAGGGCAAGGGGTGGATCGTCGTGTGCCGCATCCGGCATCCAGCAGCCGGAGCCCGCGCATGTCTTCCGGCAGCCACCCCAGCAGGGTTTGCCGCATCGCGTCCCTGCCAGCGCGGACGGTCGCGCGGATGCGGCTGACCGGGGTGTCCGAGGTCAGCTGTTTCCACGCATCCAGCGCGGTCGAATCGAAATATGCCTCGATCTTCGCGCGGTAGCTTTCATAGCTGTCATCGCGCGGCGGGCGCGCCATCGATGCCATCATTCGAACCCCAGGAATTCGAAGATTTCGCGGTCCTTCATCGGCATCGCGTCCAGCGCGTCGGTGCCGGCCCAGAGCGTTGCCGCAAGGCGCATATATTCGCTCTTCACCGCTTCGAGCTCCGGGGTCGATTCCATCTCGAAGATGGTGCACTTCTTCAGCCGCGAGCGACGAATGGCATCCAGATCCGGAAAATGCGCCAGCGTCTTCAAGCCCGTTGCTGCATTGAAGCGGTCGATCTCATCGGTCGCTGCCGAGCGGTTGGCAATGACACCCGCCATCCGCACATCATAGTTCTTCGACTTCGCCTTGATCGCCGCCACGATCCTGTTCATCGCGAAGATGCTGTCAAAATCATTGGCCGCGACAACCACCGCGCGCTCCGCATGCTGCAAGGGCGCGGCAAACCCGCCGCACACCACATCGCCGAGCACATCGAAGATGACGACATCGGCTTCTTCCAGCAGATGGTGCTGTTTCAGCAGTTTCACCGTCTGGCCAACCACATAACCGCCACAGCCGGTGCCGGCCGGCGGGCCGCCGGCCTCCACGCACATGACCCCGTTGAAGCCTTCGAACATATAATCCTCTGGCCGCAGCTCCTCGGCGTGGAAATCGACCGTCTCCAGCACATCGATGACCGTCGGCATCAGCTTCTTGGTCAGCGTGAAGGTGCTGTCATGCTTCGGGTCACAGCCGATCTGCAGCACCCGCTTGCCGAGCAACGACAGTGCGGCCGACAGGTTGGACGAGGTTGTCGATTTGCCGATGCCGCCCTTGCCGTAAACTGCGAACACCTTGGCGCCCTGGATGCGGTCCGCAGGGTCCAGCTTGACCTGAACGCTGCCGGCTCCATCGGCACCCCGTATGGTATCGGGGCGGCGAGTGAGTGTGTCTTCCAATGCCATATCCTCCAGTGCCATAGTCTTGTCCTTCAGGCCGCTGCGGCCATTGCGCCCTCGGCCATCACGCCTTCCAGGCGATCCTCGAGTTCGTCACTGGCCGCGCGCAGCGCCGCAAGCGTCGCGTCGTCGGGTGTCCACAGATTGCGGTCGCACGCTTCGAGCAGCCGGTTTGCCACCCGCGAGGCCGATTTCGAATTCAGGCTGGCGAGCCGCTCGCGCATCTCGGCGTCGAGCACGAAAGTCTCGGTGATCCGCTGATACACCCAGGGATCGACCTGGCCCGTCGTCGCCGACCAGGCAAAGGTGTTGGTCACCTGGAATTCGATATTCCGCACCCCTTCGTAGCCATGCTTCAGCATGTCCTCATACCAGCTCGGGTTCAAGACCCGCGTGCGGGTTTCCAGCGACACCTGTTCGTTCAGCGTGCGCACCTTGCCCGTGCCACTGGTCTGGTCGCTGATATAAACCGGCGCCGCTTCGCCGCCGCGTGCCCGGGCGATGGAGCGGCTCATGGCGCCCAGCCCGTCGGCATAATGGTCGATCGTGGTGATCCCGAGTTCCACCGATTCCAGATTCTGGTACGACAGTTCGACACCGGCAAGCGCGCTTTCGAACAGCTTCGCTTGCCGGACAGCCGGCCCCTTCACCCCATAGGCAAAGCCCTTCTGCCGCTCGAAACTGTCGGCGAGATCGTTGGGATCGGTCCAGTTGCCACTGTCGATCATCATGTTGACGTTGGAGCCGTAAGCCCCTTCGGCATTGGAAAAGACCCTGAGCGCCGCAGTTTCCAGATCGCAGCCATGCTGCAGCTGGTGCGCCAGGCTGTGCTTGCGGACAAAGTTCATCGTCTCCGGTTCATCGGCAACGGTCGCCAGCCAGGCGGCTTCTGCCAGCATCCGCGTCTGCAGCGGCAGCAGGTCGCGGAAGATGCCCGAGAGCGTGGCGATCACATCGATGCGCGGCCGGCCAAGCTCGGCGAGCGAAATCAGCTCGGCACCGGCGAGCCGGCCGTAGCTGTCCATCCGCGGCCGGGCGCCCATCAGTGCCATCGCCTGCGCAATCTGCGCCCCCTCGCTCTTCAGATTGTCGGTGCCCCATAGCACCATGGCTACGGATTCCGGGAAGCGCCCGCCATCGGCCATATGCCGCGCGACAATCAGCTCGGCTTGCGCTGCGCCATCGCGCACCGCAAAGGCCGACGGCAGGCTGAACGGATCGAAGCCGTGCATGTTGCGCCCGGTTGGCAGCATCTGCGGGCTGCGCAGCAGATCGCCGCCGGCCACCGGGCGTATGTACCGCCCGTCGAGCGCGCGGATGATCGCTGGCAGCTCATGGTCTTCCGCCATCAGGGCATCCAGCCGGGCCAGATCGACGTCTCCGCCGGCATCCGCCACCAGCTGCAACATGTCCGCCCGCTCGGCCGCGGTCGCGCCCTTGCCCACCACGTGCAGACCGTGCGGGATCAGCGTCTGCTCGATCTCGTAGATCTGCGCGCACAGCAGCGCAATGTCGGTTTCGGCGAGGTCGATCGCCGCTGCCTGCTCGAGGATCAGCGGCTGCAGCAGTTCGCGTTCGGCAATGTCCTGCGGCAGGGTGGACCGCCAGCGATCGAGCGACGCCTTCAGCTCGGACAGGCCCTTGTAAAGGCCCGCCCGGCTCACCGGCGGGGTCATGTAGGTGATCAGCGTCGCGCCCGAACGGCGCTTTGCCAGCGCGCCTTCGGATGGATTGTTCGCGGCATAGAGATAGAAGTTCGGCAGGTCGCCGATCAGCCGCTCCGGCCAGCAATCTCCCGACAGTCCGACCTGCTTGCCCGGCATGAATTCGAGTGCGCCGTGGGTGCCGAAATGCAGCACGGCGTGCGCTGCGAAATCCTCGCGCAGCCAGCGATAATAGGCGCTGAACGCATGTGTCGGAGCAAATCGACCTTCAAACAGCAACCGCATCGGATCGCCTTCGTAGCCGAAGCCCGGCGCGATGCCGACGAACACATTGCCGAACCGCTCACCGAGAATCTGGATGTGTCCGCTGTCGGCCTGCACCTTGCCCGGAGCCGGGCCCCACTGCGCCTCGATTTCGCGCAAAAAAGGTTCGCGGCGCACATGCTCGTCTGCTGCAATGCGCGCGAAGACATTGGCGTCGGCGCCGTAACGCGCCGCGTTGCCGCCCAGCAGCCGCTCGCGCAGCGCATCCACGCTATCCGGCACATCCACGGCATAGCCCGCTGAGCGCATCGCAATCAGCGTGTTCCACAGCGATTCCCACACGGCAAGAAATGCGGCCGTGCCGGTGGCGCCCGAATTGGGCGGAAAGTTGAACAGGGTGATGGCGATCCGGCGCCCGGCCCGCTCCACCCGGCGCATGGCAACCAGCCGCGCGGTTTTTGCGGCAAGCGCATCGGCCCGCTCCGGGCAGGTCACCATCAGCCGGGTCAGCCCGCCCACCGGGAAGGTGCAGTTTCGTCCGCAGCCGGTGCACGCCTCGCCCGACGCATCCGAACGCCCGCCAAACACCATTGGCGCAACCGCTCCGTCAAGCTCAGGAATGGCGACCATGATCGTCGATTCCAGCGGCAGCAGCCCCTGCACCGAGCAGCCCCATTTCTGCAGCGTCTGAAACTCCAGCGGGTGCGCCGCCAGATAGGGCACGTCCAGTTCGGACAGCACGGCTTCCGCCGCCGACGCATCGCTGTAGGCGGGGCCACCGACCAACGAGAAACCGGTAAGCGAAACAACGGCATCCACCTTCGCCTTGCCACCGTCCATGAAGAATTTCTCGATCGCCGGTCGACTGTCCAGGCCGCCGGCAAACGCTGGAATGACCTTCACGCCGCGCCGCTCGAACGCCGCTATCACCCCGTCATAATGGCCGGCATCGTCACCCAGTACATAGGAGCGCAGCAGCAGCAGCCCAACGGTGCCGTTTTCGCCCTTCATGGCAGGCAAACGCGCCGCATCCTCCGCCATCCGCCCCGCCATGCGCGGATGATAAACGCCGACATCGGGATAGACCTTCGGCGCCGCTGCCTTCATCGTGCCGCGATAGCGCCGCCGCTCGCCATCGGCATAACGATCGATCAGCGCGCGTATCATCTGCAGCACATTTTCGTCGGAGCCGGCCAGCCAATATTGCAGGGTGAGGAAATAGGCCCGCACATCCTGGCCCTTGCCGGGCACGAACCGCAGAATCTTCGGCAGCCGCCGCAGCATGCGCATTTGCCCCGCACCGCTGCTCCCCTGCCCCGGCTTTGCCGAGCCGCGCAGCTTCTTCAGCATCGCCATCGGACCCGTCGCCGGCGCATCCATCCGGTATCCGCCCAGCTTCGTCAGCTTCACCACATCGCCCGCCGACATCACGCCAAGCATCGCGTCGCAAGCTTCCCGCCTTGCCTCGAGCGCCGGCATGACCGAGCGCACATGCTCCTCAACAAACAGCATGGTCGACAGCACGATGTCGCCTTTTGCGATGTCCGCCGTGCACCGGTCGAGCAACCGATCATCGCCGCCCCAGTCCGATGCGGCATGGAAGCCGATGCTGATCCCCGGATGCGTCAGCGCAAGGACGCGCTGCGCCCGCTCGAACGCGCCGGACAAATGATTGTCCAGCGTGACAACCACAATTCGCATCGAAACGGCATCAGCGCGCATGATGAGCCTTTGCGTCATACAGCGTTTCCAGCGTGATAGCGGAAAGCCCTTTTTCGGCGGCAAATTTCTCGGTGTTCCGCCGTGCCTTGCCGCGCACGAAGAACGGAATTTGCATCAGTTCCCGCTCGGCTTCCGCCGTCCAGCCACCAGCTTCGACGGCGACCGGCTCCAGCACGGCAACCTCGACTGGCGGCGGCGGCGCACTCGCGCCATGGCCACCGAGATGCGAAGCGCCCGCCGCATCGGAAAATTCGAAATCGTCCCGGAACATGGTGAGCAGATGCTCCTCCAGCCCCATCACGAGGGGATGCACCCAGGTATCGAACAGCACGTTTGCGCCCTCGAACCCCATCTGCGGCGAGGTGCGGGCCGGAAAATCCTGCACATGCACCGGTGCCGAAATCACGGCACACGGGATCCGCAGGCGCTTGGCGATATGCCGCTCCATCTGCGTGCCCAGCACCAGCTCCGGCTGCAGCGCCTGGATCGCCTCCTCCACCTCCAGATAATCGTCGGTGATCAGTGGCTCCAGCCCGTAGAGCCTGGCCGCCTCGCGCATGTCGCGGGCGAATTCGCGGTTGTAGCATCCCAGCCCGCACACCTCGAAGCCCAGCTCGTCCCGCGCCACCCGGGCGGCGGCAATCGCGTGCGTCGCATCGCCAAAGATGAAAACCCGCTTGCCGGTGAGATAGGTCGAATCGACCGACCGGCTCCACCACGGCATCCGCGACGGATCGGCCGCCAGCGCCGGCTCCGGATCGACGCCTGCGAGCGCCGCCACTTCGCGGATGAAATCCAGCGTCGCGCCATGGCCGATCGGCACCGTCCTCACGGTGGGTTGGCCGAAAGTCTTTTCCAGCCAGCGCACCGCCGTGTCGCCGATTTCTGGATAGAGCAGAATGTTGAAATCGGCATTGCCCAGCCGCGCGAGGTCAGCCGGCGATGCCCCGAGCGGCGCCACGACATTTACATCGATGCCAAGCAAACCGAGCATGCCACTGATTTCCCTGACATCGTCGCGATGCCGAAAGCCAAGCGCAGTCGGGCCGAGAATGTTGGCGCAGGGGCGTCGCCCTGCCCGCTTGCTGCGCACAAGGGCCTTGTCGGCAAGCTTGCGCACCAGCTGGTAGAATGTCTCGGCCGCCCCCCAATTCTCCTTGCGCTGGTAGCTCGGCAGCTCCAGCGCAATCACCGGGCAGGGCAGCCCCATCGCTTCCGCCAACCCGGCCGGATCATCCTGGATCAGTTCCGCCGTGCACGAAGCCCCCACCAGCATCGCCTGGGGTTGAAACCGCGCATAGGCATCGCGCGCCGCGCGCTGAAAAAGCTCTGCTGTGTCGCCGCCCAGATCGCGCGCCTGGAATGTCGTGTAGGTCACGGGGGGGCGCTTCGAACGCCGTTCGATCATCGTGAACAACAGGTCGGCATAGGTATCGCCCTGCGGCGCGTGCAGCACATAATGCACGCCCTCCATCGCGGTTGCCACCCGCATCGCCCCCACATGCGGCGGCCCCTCATAGGTCCAGACGGTGAGCTGCATCGCGGCGCTAAACCTTCAGCACGTCACGCCGCCGCAGCGGCCGCGCAAAAAGATCGGCAAGATCGGCCGCCTGGTCGAACCCGTGAATCGGCGAAAACACCAGCTCGATCGCCCATTTCGTGGTCAACCCCATCGCCTCCAGCGGATTGGCCAGCCCCAGCCCGCACACGGTAATGTCCGGCCGCTCGGCCTTCGCGCGATCAAGCTGCCGATCGACATCCTGCCCCTCGCTCAGCCGGGTGGACGCCGGCAGGGCCGCAAGCTCAAGTGCCAGATGCTGCCGGTGCAGATAGGGCGTGCCCACTTCCAGCGGGATCATGCCAAGCTCGCTTGCCAGAAAGCGCGCCAGCGGGATTTCCAGCTGCGAATCCGGGAAGAAGAAGATGCTTTTGCCGTGCAGCTGCTCGCGATGCCGCTCCAGCGCGCGCTTCGCGCGCTCCCGCCCCGGCGCCACCACGCGGCGGAAATGCATTTCATCCACACCGAAAGCCCGCGCCGCGGCGTGCAGCCAGTGAGTCGTGCCCTCGGCGCCAAACGGAAACAGCGCGTCGAGCCGTTGCGCGCCCCGGGCCTCGAGGGCCGCACCGGTGTCGCCCAGAAATGGCTGCGCGAGCAGAAAGCGCGTCTCAGGCCCCACCGCCGGCAGATCGGCGGCCTTGCGCGGCGGCAGGCAATGCACCCGGCCGATACCAAGCTCGGCAAAAATCCGCCGGAACTGGTCTTCCACGATATCGGGCAGTGCGCCCACGATCATCAGCGAAGCCGGCGCATCAGCATTTGCCACCGGCAGGTCCGGCACCAGCGCCGCAAGGCAGGCATCCTCGCCCTGCGTGAAAGTCGTCTCGATCCCGCTCCCGGAATAGTTCAGCACCCTTACCCCGGTTCCACCAGTGGCCGCATGCTTTGCCTGCAGGCGCTGAGCCGCGCGCGACAGGTCCAGCTTGATCACTTCCGAAGGGCACGACCCGACCAGAAACAGCATCCGGATTTCCGGCCGCCGCGCCAGCAGCCGGTCCACCACCCGGTCAAGCTCCTCGTTGCAGTCTGCCAGTCCCGCCAGATCGCGCTCCTCGATGATGGCGGTCGCAAAGCGCGGCTCGGCGAACACCATCACACCTGCGGCGGATTGCAGCAGGTGTGCGCATGTCCTCGAACCCACCACCAGGAAGAACGCATCCTGTATTTTCCGGTGCAGCCAGATGATGCCCGTCAGCCCGCAGAACACCTCGCGCTGGCCACGCTCCCTGAGAATCGGCGCGGATTCGCAACCCGATGCCCCCGATGCCCCAGATGCCATCGGGGCCTCGGCCAACAAAGCCGTCACGCTGTTACCCCTTCCGGCGATGCGCCTGCGCGGGTATCCAGCCGTGCCGCCCGCAGCTTGGCAACAAACTGGACGGCGTTCACGAAGTAGGTGGCATAGGCCACCAGCGCCAGAATCATTCGCTCGCGGGTGGACCACCAGTCGAAAACCAGTGCCACGAGATAGAGCGTGTGCAGCGCAATCACCACCATGCTCACCATGTCTTCCCAGTAGAAAGGCTCGGCAAACAGCCACTTGCCGAAAACCACCTTTTCCCAGATCGATCCGGTGATCATGATTGTGTAAAGTGTCAATGTTTTCAGTATGATGGAAGCAGTCGCCAAAGCCTCTCCCTCGCCTTCGCGCAAATATCGGACAACCAGGATTGCACTGCCAATTGCGATGAAGATCTGGATGGGCGCCAGAATGCCCTGCACCAGGGTCCAGCGGGTCGTGTCGCGGCGCAGACGCTGTTCGGGCGTATAGAGCGGGGCACGCCGTCTGCCGCCCCGTTCATTTCCCGCCCCACCCTGCATCCGCTGGCCCAAATGCTTACTCCCGAGGCGTTTCCGGACGGTTGGCCCGCGCCTTCTGGATACAAACCTATGTCCGATTGCGGGGCACTGTCAAACCCTCTTGTCGTCAAGTTGACTTGACACATTTTTGCCCCTGAAATGCCGCCCTCCGATTGCCTTGCCTCCTGTATCGCGTTAGCATCCGAGTCGGCCGGTTGTGGGAGCGATCGGGTGCAAGCTCAGGACATCCGGTCGCGATGCCCGGGCAGCACAGACTAAATACAGGCCAGGAGAGCCGGAATGCTGGGGACGGGGATCGCGGGGACCAAGAGGGCGATGGCAGGCGGCGAGCCTACGCCAAACTGCCTGGTGCAGATGGTGGAAGGGGAGATTATTCCCCGCTTGCTGCTTGCCCATCGCCAGCACGCCGGTGGCCAGGCCGCAGCCCGGCCCGTGCCAATGCCCGGCGCTATTCCCGGGGCAATTCCAACTGCAATCCCAACGGCAATCCCAGCGGCAATCCCAGCGGCAATCCCAACGGCAGTCCCAGCGGCTAGCTCCGGGGCAATAGACGTGTCGCATTTTGCTACGCAGGCGCTGGAACAGGATGCCTTCGCCCTGCTTGCCACGATCGAAGGCCAGCTGGCCCTCGGCGCCGAAATCGAAACGCTGTTTCTCGATCTTGTGGCACCCGCCGCCCGCCAGCTCGGCCTGTGGTGGGATCAGGATGTGTGTGATTTCGTCGACGTGACAATGGGCCTGTGGCGCCTGCAGGAAGTCGTGCACGAAATTTCCGCGCGCCTGCCCGGCATCACCGTGGGCAGGGGCATCGAGCGGTGCGCATTTTTCACATCGCCGCCCGGCAGCCTGCATGGTTTCGGGTCGCTGATGGTCGAGGAATTCTTCCGCCGCGCAGGGTGGACCACCTGGAGCGGCCAGTATCCGTATCGGCCGGACATGCTGGCACAGGTGGAAAATCGCTGGTTTGACGTCATCGGGCTCACCATCAGCACGCAGGACGAGCTTGCGGAACTGCCCGCGCTGATTGCGGCGCTGAAGAAAGCGTCCCGCAATCCGCAGGTGTTCGTCATGGTAGGCGGCTGGGTGTTCAACCAGACGCCGGCGCTGGCAGCGGAAATGGGCGCCGATTGCACCGCGCCCGATGCGCGCGCGGCGGTGGCATCAGCCGAATCCCTCGTGGCGGGCCGCTGCGCCGATGCAGCGCACCGGGCCGCGCCGATCGCAGCGGCGCCGATCCACATGCGGCACATGTAGTCGCCAGCGGCAATCAAGTCACCGTATCGCGGCCGATGGACACCATCCCCTTCCCCGGATCATCCGCCTTTCACAACCCGCAGGAATCCCTGCGCGGCCTCGATTCGCATGCCACCGCCCGCATCCTCGCTGCCGCCGGCGACGTCACCCTCGTGCTCGATAGTGCCGGCACCATCCGCGACATCGCGATCGGCAGTGCCGAGCGCGGCCACTCGCCGTTTGATGAATGGCTGGGCCGCCGCTGGG
>JBBRKH010000048.1:0-9708 GCA_038217965.1 Sphingomonadales bacterium
CCCACGCTACGACAGCACGGTCACGCAGAAGCTGTTCGCATCAGGCGCCGCAATGCTCGGCAAACTCAATCTCAACGAATTTGCCATGGGATCGTCAAATGAAACCAGCGCTTATGGCAACGTCGTCTCTCCGTGGCGGGCATACGGAAGTGCGGCAAAGCTGGTGCCGGGTGGCTCGTCCGGCGGTTCATCGGCTGCAGTCGCGGCGCGCATCGTTGCCGCTGCCACCGGCACCGACACCGGCGGCTCCATCCGCCAGCCAGCCGCCTTCACCGGGATCGCCGGCATCAAGCCCACCTATGGCCGCTGTTCGCGCTGGGGCATCGTCGCGTTTGCCTCGTCACTCGATCAGGCCGGCGTCCTCGCCCGCGATGTCACCGATTGCGCCATCTTGCTCCGCGAAATGGCGGGCTATGATCCAGACGACAGCACGTCGCTCGATGTGCCGGTGCCAGACTATGCCGCCATGCTGAGCGGCTCGCTTGAAGGTCTGAAGATCGGCATCCCGGCCGAATATCGCATGGACGGCATGAGCGCAGAGGTCATGGCGCTGTGGCAACAGGGCATCGCCTGGGCACGCGATGCCGGCGCGGAAATCGTCGACATCTCGCTGCCCAACACGGCGAGTGCACTGCCCACCTACTATATCGTGGCACCTGCCGAGGCGTCGTCCAATCTCGCCCGCTACGACGGCGTTCGCTATGGCCAGCGCGTGGTGCCTGAGGGCGGTTCGCTTGCCGACATGTATGCCGCCACCCGCGCGGCCGGCTTCGGCCACGAGGTCAAGCGCCGCATCATGATCGGCACCTATGTGCTTTCGGCTGGCTATTATGATGCCTATTATCTGAAGGCGCAGAAGGTCCGCGCGCTCATCGCCGGCGATTTTGCGGCTGCGTTTGCGCAAGTTGATCTCATCCTCACCCCCACCGCCCCTACCGGGGCGTTCGAAATGGGCGCGAAATCCGCCGATCCCATCGCCATGTATCTGAACGATGTCTTCACGGTGCCCGCTTCGCTGGCCGGCCTCCCCGCGATGTCCGTTCCGGCCGGGCTCGATGCTGGCGGTCTGCCGCTCGGCCTGCAGATCATTGGCCGCCCGCTGGACGAAGCCGGCGTGCTGAACGGCGGGCTGGCGCTGGAAAAGGCAGCCGGCTTCTCGGCAAAGCCCGAACGCTGGTGGTAGCCCGATCGAACGCACTCTCGCGGGCGTAACAGGCCGCCTGCCATTGCCGCGACGCTGTGGCGTGGCGCTGCGAACAAGCCGAATTGCACTTGCTCTTTTGCAAGCCTGAAATAGTGTGCCGAGGTCGAAGCGGGATGGCGTTCGTCGGGGGGCCGGATGTGGCACTGAAGCAAAAGGCAGCCGATATTGTTCTGACAACTCTTGTTGGCGCATTCAATCCTGTCCTCAAGTTCGCGGCGCGGCATCGCCCGGCCCTGCCGATGCTGCAGCGCACCTGCGATCGGCTGGGCTTCCAGATCCGCGCCACCCATTATTACGAACCCACCTACCGGGAGGCCGATCTGCCGCCGGACACCAGGCGCCCGCGCAGCCTGCCGGGCATCGACATGAACGAGTCCGGGCAGCTCGCCATGCTCGGCAGGCTGGACTACGGCGAGGAGCTGCTTGCCATCCCGCTGGAAAAGCGCAGCAATACCGAATTCGGCTATCACAATGAAATGTGTGAAGAGGGTGTGGCTGAGCTGCTCTACAGTATGGTGCGTCATTGGCGGCCGCAACGCATCGTGGAGATCGGATCGGGCAATTCCACGCTCGTCACCCGCCTCGCGGTGGCTGCCAGCAATGCCGAGGCACCCTATGCTCCAAAGCATGTCTGCATTGAGCCCTACGAGATGCCGTGGCTTGAATCGACCGGTGTCACCGTTGTCCGTGAGCGTGTGGAGCATGTCGGGCTGGACCTGTTCCGCGAACTGCAGGCCGGCGATCTGCTGTTTATCGACAGCTCGCATGTGATCCGGCCGTGGGGCGACGTGCTGCGCGAAATCCTGGAAATCCTGCCGTCGCTGGCGCCGGGGGTCTTTATCAGCATCGACGATATCTTCACGCCGATGGACTATCCGGAAAATTGGCTGCGCTCCGAACGGCGGCTTTGGAACGAGCAGTATATGCTGGAGGCCTTTCTCTCGTTCAACCGCGATTTCGAGATAGTCTGCGCGCCGATGTGGCTGAAACAGCATCATCCAGACGAGCTGCACCGCGTCTGCCCGGTGCTTGCCCGCAGTCCGCACAAGAGCCCGGGAGTGCTCTGGCTGCGACGGGTCCGGCCGGAAGCGCTCTGACCGCTTGCCAATGCGCGCCCGCAGGCCGTAGACGCTCGACCATGCAGAACAGCTCCGAAGCCTATATCATCGATGGCCGGACCGGTCCGTGGGAGCTGGTCGTCGGCCTCGAGGTGCATGCGCAGATCGTCTCCCGAGCCAAGCTCTTCTCTGGCGCGGCAACCGAATTCGGCGGCGAGCCGAACTCGCAGGTGAGCTTCGTCGATGCCGCCATGCCGGGCATGCTCCCGGTGCTGAACGGCGAGTGCGTGCGTCAGGCCGTCCGCACCGGCCTTGCGCTGGGCGCCGCCATCAATCGCTGGTCCCGCTTTGACCGGAAGAATTACTTCTACGCCGATCTGCCGACCGGCTACCAGATTTCGCAATACCAGCACCCCATCGTGGGCGAAGGCGAACTGCCGATCGACATGGAAGATGGAACCATCCGCCATATCGGCATCGAACGCCTGCATCTGGAGCAGGATGCCGGCAAATCGGTGCACGATCTGCATCCCAGCATGTCCTATGTCGATCTGAATCGCGCCGGCGTGGCGCTGATGGAAATCGTGTCCAAACCCGATATGCGCTCGCCGCAGGAAGCTGCCGCCTATGTCTCCACCCTGCGCGCAATCCTGCGTGCGGTGGGCAGCTGCGATGGCAACATGCAGGAAGGCTCGATGCGGGCGGATGTGAATGTCAGTGTCCGCCGTCCGGGCGAAGGGCTTGGCACGCGCTGCGAAATCAAGAATGTGAACAGCATCCGCTTCATCCAGCAGGCCATCATTCACGAGGCCGCGCGACACGTGGAAATCCTCGAAGACGGCGGCAGCATCCGGCAGGAAACCCGCCTGTTCGATCCGGACAAGGGCGAGACCCGCTCGCTGCGCTCCAAGGAAGATGCGCACGATTATCGCTATTTCCCGGAGCCGGATTTGCGACCGGTGGTGCTGACCGAGGCGTTCATTGCCGAATGCCTGGCCAGCCTTCCCGAGCTGCCGGCGGCAAAGACGGCGCGCTACCGCGACGAGCTGGGCCTCTCCGTCTATCAGGCCAATGTGCTGACGGCCGATGTGGAGCAGGCCGCCTGGTTCGAGGCACTTCTGGCGGAATCGGCGAAGCGGCAGGGCAGGCCGGCGCGCGACATAGCCGAGCGCGCCGCCAACTGGATGACCGGTGAGCTCTATGCAGCGCTCAACCGGCTGGACCTCGATATGGCGCAGAGCCCCGTCACCCCGCTGCAGGGCGCCGAACTGCTGGCGCTGATGGCAGACGGAACCTTGTCGGGCCCGCTCGCCAAGCAGGTCTTTGAAATCATGCTGGAAACCCGCGAAGACCCTGGTGCCATTGCCGCGGCGCACGGGTTGCAGCAGGTGAGCGATACCGGGGCGCTGGCAGCGTCGATCGCCGAGGTGATGGCGGCAAATCCGGACAAGGTGGCGGATTATCGCAGCGGCAAAGACAAATTGTTTGGCTTCTTTGTCGGACAGGTGATGAAGGCGTCCGGAGGAAAGGCCAATCCGTCGGTGGTGAACGATCTGCTGAAAGTTGCGCTCGGTTAGGCTCTGTCCCTTGCCAGAAGTTGCTCCAGCCACTTGATGCTATAGTCCCCGGCAATGAAGTCCGGCTCGGTGAGCAGGCGCTGGTGCAGTGGGATGGTGGTCTTGATCGGGCTGACCACCATTTCTTCCAGCGCTCTGCCAAGCCGCAGCAGTGCATCCTCCCGCGTGTCGGCGTGCACGATCAGCTTGGCAACCAGGCTGTCATAATATGGTGGCACCCGATAACCGGAATAGAGCGCGGAATCGACCCGCACCCCCGGGCCGCCCGGCGCGTGATAATCGCTGACCAGCCCCGGCGAAGGCGCAAATGTCTCCGGATCTTCTGCGTTGATGCGGCATTCGATGGCGTGCCCCTTCATCACAACCTGCTCTTGGGTCACCGAAAGCGGCAGCCCGGCCGCCACCCGCAGCTGCTCGCGCACCAGATCGAGCCCGGTCAGCATTTCCGTCACCGGATGCTCCACCTGCAGACGGGTGTTCATCTCGATGAAGTAGAACTCGCCGTTTTCCCACAGGAATTCGATCGTCCCGGCGCCGCGATATTGCATGTCGGCCATGGCTCTGGCGCAGCGTTCCCCCATGCGCTTGCGATCCGCAGCGGAAAGGGCGGGCGAGGGCGCCTCCTCCAGCACCTTCTGGTGCCGGCGCTGCAGCGAGCAGTCGCGCTCGCCGAGGTGAATTGCGTTGCCCTTGCCGTCGCCGAACACCTGGAATTCGATATGGCGCGGGTTGTCGAGATATTTTTCTATGTAAACCACATCATAGCCAAACGCCGCCTTGGCCTCGGCGCGTGCCTGCCGGAAGCCGTTTTCGAGGGCTCCGGCATCGGACACCACCTTCATGCCCCGCCCGCCACCGCCGGCCGCTGCCTTCACCAGCACGGGATAGCCGAATTCTTCCGCCACCGCGCGGGCTTCCTCCACACTGTTTACCGGGCCATCCGAACCGGGCACCAGTGGCAGGCCGAGTTTGCCGGCCGTGCGCTTGGCCTCAACCTTGTCGCCCATGGTGCGGATATGCTCCGGCGAAGGCCCGATCCAGGCCATGCGGTGCTCCTCGACGATTTCGGCAAAGCGCGCGTTTTCGGAGAGGAAGCCGTAGCCGGGGTGGATCGCGTCCGCCTGCGCCAGTTCGGCCGCGGCAATGATGTTGGGGATGTTCAGATAGCTTTCGGCGGCCGCCGGTGGCCCGATGCAGATGGCCTCGTCGGCCAGCCGCACATGCTTGGCAGTGGCATCGGCTGTGGAGTGCACGGCGACCGTGCGGATCCCAAGGTCGCGGGCGGCGCGATGAATCCGGAGCGCGATCTCGCCCCGGTTGGCAATCAATATCTTCTTGAACATCATTCGATGATCGCGAGCGGCTGATCATACTCAACGGGCTGTTCGTTTTCCACGAGCAGCGCTTTCAGCGTTCCGGCACGCGGCGCGGTGATCGGGTTCATCACCTTCATGGCCTCCACGATGAGCAGCGTATCGCCCTCTTTCACGCTCTCGCCGACGCTGACGAAATTGGCAACACCGGGCTCGGCGGAGAGATAGGCGGTGCCGACCATCGGCGATTTCACGGTGCCCGGGTGGTCCCTCTGCGGCCCGGCGGCGGCCGCGATGGCCGCAGCGGGCGCCGGTGCATGGCCGGGCGCCGAGGCGACGACAACAGGTGTGCCCTGCCTTGCAACCCGCACCGAGCGGTCACCATCCTGCACTTCGATTTCGGTCAGGCCGGTTTCATCGAGCAGCGCGGCAAGATCGCGCACCAGGTGCAGCTCGACTCGCATGTTTCCACCCATATTGCCTTCGATTTCATCTGCCATTTTTGGAAAAATTCCCTCTTGATCGCATTGCCTGCATTTGCTCATCCGTTGTGCCGCAAACCCGCTGCCGCGTCCAGCGCGAGGCCATAGCCGGCTGCACCGAAGCCGGCGATGGTGCCGCGTGCAACAGGCGCGATGTGGCTGCGGTGCCGGAAGCTTTCGCGGGCCTGCGGATTGGACAGATGCACCTCGATGACCGGCACGTCGATCGCCTTGATGGCATCACGCAGCGCGAGCGAGGTGTGCGTGTATGCGCCGGCGTTCAGGATGACGGCGAGAGCCTGCCGACGCGCGGCTTCGTGCAGCCAGTCGACAAGGTGGCCTTCATGGTTGGATTGGCGCAGCTCGATCTCGATGCCCAACGTCTGCCCCTTGTCCACCAGCATCGCCGCGATGTCATCAAGGGTGGCCGATCCGTAAATCTGCGGCTCGCGGCTGCCGAGCAGGTTCAGGTTCGGGCCGTTCAGCACCAGCACAAGATCAGCCATGCACATTCCTCCTGTTGAGCGCAGCACCGCAACGCCTATAGGATGCCACCATGCAAATCGCCATCAAGCTGAATGGAGAGCCCAGGCAGATCGCGGCGGGAACCAGCATTGCCTCCTTGGTGGCCGACGATCTCGGGCTGGATCCCACCAGGGTTGCTGTCGAGCGCAACCGGGAAATTGCGGCGCGCAGCGGCTGGCCGGAAACACGTCTGCTGGACGGAGATGAGGTGGAGATCGTGCATTTTGTTGGAGGAGGCGAAGCCTCCGACCGAAAGGAAACGGGAGGCGAAGCCTCCGACGGACCGGATACGCATGTAGGAGGGGGCGAAGCCTCCGACAGCTGGACGGTTGCCGGGCGCAGTTTTGCCTCGCGGCTCATTGTCGGCACGGGAAAATACCGCGATTTCGCGCAGAATGCTGCCGCCGTCGAGGCATCGGGAGCCGAAATCGTCACCGTCGCCGTCCGGCGGGTGAATGTGACAGACCGCAATCAGCCGCTGCTGACGGACTTCATCGATCCGAAAAAGATTGCCTATCTGCCGAACACGGCCGGCTGCTTCACGGCCGAAGACGCCATTCGCACGCTCCGCCTGGCGCGCGAGGCGGGCGGCTGGACTCTGGTGAAACTGGAAGTGCTGGCCGACCAGAAGACGCTCTATCCCGATGTCGTCGAAACCATCCGCGCGACGCAGGTGCTCGTGAAGGACGGTTTCGACGTCATGGTCTACACGACCGACGATCCCGTGGTCGCCAGACGCCTCGAAGACGCCGGCGCCTGCGCGATCATGCCGCTCGGCGCCCCCATCGGCTCCGGCCTCGGCATCCAGAACCGCATCACCATCCGCCTGATCGTCGAGCAATCGAAGGTGCCGGTGCTGGTGGATGCGGGTGTCGGCACGGCATCGGATGCGGCAATCGCCATGGAGCTGGGCTGCACCGGCGTGCTGATGAACACCGCAATCGCCGAGGCAAAAGACCCGGTGCGCATGGCGCACGCGATGAAACTCGCTGTGCAGAGCGGTCGCCATGCCTTTCTTGCCGGCCGCATGGGCATCCGCCGCTATGCCGACCCGAGCAGTCCGCTGGCGGGCCTGATTTAGCGCAAGCGAACTGGCTCACCCGCCTGCGGTCTTTTTTGCCAGGCGGCCCAGAATGTCGGGCACCAGCCGCTCGGCAAATCCGGCGAGGAAGGCAAGCAGCAGGATACGAAAGAAATCCTGCCCCTCCTGCAGGCCGAGCGACTCGGCATAATATTGCCCCACAGCGCAGTTTGTGCCGGCCTTGCAGCGCGTGAACTGGTCGTCGCCGATGGTTTCGCCTTTGTCCGCAGCGCCGCTGTCGCTGCCTGCTGACGGCGTCGCATCGCCTACCGGCCCGACACGCCCATCGAACGCACCGCATTGCCAAGCTCGCGCGCCAGCTCGCCGTAAAGCTGGCGCTTGAACGGCACGATCAGGTCTGCCAGCCGGTCCAGCGTCGCCCATTTCCAGCTCTTGAATTCGGCGTGGCCAGAGTGTGCCTCCAGATCGATGTCTGCGTCGGTGCCGAGAAAGCGCAGCGCATACCATTTCTGCCGCTGGCCGCGATATCGGCCCTTCCACAGCTTGCCGATCAGCTCGTCCGGCAGGTCGTAGGTCAGCCAGTCCGCCGTTTCCGCAACCAGCTCGACCAGATGCGACTTTACGCCTGTTTCCTCCTCCAGTTCGCGCAAGGCAGCCAGATAAGGCTGCTCGCCCTCGTCGATGCCGCCCTGCGGCATCTGCCAGGCCTCCACCACCGAATCGAAGCGCTGGCCGACGAACACAAGGCCTTTGCCATTGACCAGCATGATGCCGACGCCGGGGCGATAGGGCAGGGCAGCATTCACGCCAGCAGGGCCTTCAGATCGGAAATCTGCCCCTCCAGATCGGCTTGCGCACTCGGCACAGCGCCGCGCAGCTGCGCCGACCCGTGAACCTGCCCCGCCGCCTCGCGGAAAATCACCCGGTTGCCGCCGGCAATCAGCTTCGCCGCATAGGCCCGCCCCTGGTCGCGCAGCGGATCGAGGCCGCAGGTAAAAACCAGCGCCGGCGGCAGGCTATCCCAATCGTCAGACAGGATGGGCGAGGCGTGGGGATGCATCACATCAGCGGCATAGGCATCGCCGAACCAGTCCATGCCTGCCTTGGTCAGCAGATAGCCGTCCCCATACTCCGCCATCGAACCCTCGGTCGCGGTCATGTCGACACTGGGATAGATCAGCCATTGGGCAGCGACGTGCATGTCGTTGCGCAGCGCGCGGGCGGCTATTGCAGCCAGGTTTCCACCCGCTGAATCCCCCGCGAAGATCAGCTTCCCGACCGTCGTGTCCAGCGCCTCGGGCGAGGCGGCGGCCCAGCGGGCGGCGGCAAGGCAATCGTCAACCGCAGCGGGCCAGCGGTGTTCGGGGGCGAGGCGATAATCCACCGCAACCACCTGATAACCGGTCAATCGGGCAATCTCCGCGCACAGGCTGTTGTGCGATTCCAGATCGCCGATCACCCAGCCGCCACCGTGGAAAAACACCAGCACCGTGTCGCCGAACGGCCCCACCCCCTTGTAGCGGCGGGCCGGGATCGGGCCTGCCGGGCCGGGAATCTCGAGGTCCTGCATCCGGATCTGGTCCGATGCCGGGCGCTCGGCGATCGCCATCATCTGCTGATACATGGCGCGCGCGGTCGGCGCGTCCACCTCGTGCATCTGTGGCCCCGGAACCGAGGCCAGCATCGTCAGCAGATTTTGCACATCATCGCGCACGAAAACCATCATTCCTCCCCCTCAACTCAAAAACTGTTCCATCAAAATCCGGTCATCCAGTGCATATTCCGGATCGAACAGCAATTCGAGCCGCTGCCCCAGATCGCTGCGCACCTTCACCTGCACCACATCGCGCACCTCCACCTGATCGGCAACCGCGCTCACCGGCCGCCGCTCGGCTTCCAATATGCGGAATTCCACCACCGACCTGTTGGATACCAGCGCGCCATGCCAGCGGCGCGGGCGAAACGGGCTGAGCGCCGTCAGCGCGAGCAGATCGCAATCCAGCGGCAGGATCGGCCCGCCCGCCGACAGATTGTAGGCTGTGGAGCCGCCCGGCGTCGCCACGAGCACACCGTCGCACGAAAGCTCTTCAAGCCGCACCTTGCCGTCGATGGAAATCTCGATCTTCGCCGCCTGGCGGGTTTCACGCAGCAGGCTCACCTCGTTGATGGCGGGCGAAGTGACGGTTTTGCCGTCGCCCGTCGTTGCTTCCATCGTCAGCGGCGACAGAAAGAAGCTCTTCGCCTTGGCCACCCGCTTCGCCAGGCCAAGCGGCTCGTAGGCGTTCATCAGAAAGCCAACGGTGCCGCGGTTCATCCCGAACACCGGCTTGGGCGTTTTTGAATCCAGCACCTGGTGCAGCACGGCGAGCATGAAGCCGTCTCCGCCGAGTGCCACCAGCGCATCGCAGTCCCGCAGGTCGACAAAATCGTGCAGCGCCCGCACCTCGGCCGCCGCCGCCTCGGCCTGCGGCGTATCGGAAACCAGCAGCCCCAACTTCAGGCCCTCT
>JBBRKH010000049.1:0-9578 GCA_038217965.1 Sphingomonadales bacterium
CCCGCAAGAATGCTGGAACTACCTCAAGGCAGCCGGATACGTTGCAGATTAAAGGCTTGATGCTCTAGAAGGCAGCCGTCAGGCTGACGAGAAACTTGTTCGTCGCTGCTGGATTGAAATTTGTCTTGTCCGGAAGATCATTGCCGATGAACGCGCCGCCCAGCGTCAGCATCTTCCAGGTGACATCGACGCCGACGAGATAGTCGAACTTCTGCGTCGTGCGACCGCTGCCATCGACCACGAACGAGCCGCGCTCGTGGCCGACCGAGGCCTTGACGGTGATCGGCGTGTCGGGAATGCCGACGCCGACCGTGCCGAAGACATAGCGGCTGGAACGGGTGAGATTTTTCTGGTCCGGCGCCCAGTTCAGGCCGACGGTCAGGTTTGCGGGGCCAAAACTGCCGGCGATCGTGCCATAGAATTCAAACGCGTTGACGCCCGAGCCGCCTGGATAAAGGTAGCTCAGGATGCCGATGGTTGCCGTTGTCGGCCCCAGCGGGCCGCTCCAGCCACCATAGAGATCGATCTCGGTCGTGGCACCGGCGCTGTCCTCGGTCGCGCCATATTCGGCAATCGACGAGCCCCAGACGGCGATGAAGAAGCCCGGCTTGGTGGTGAGCTGGATCGACGCCTGGACGGCGGCATCCCTGTTGGACAGGCTCACGCCGCGCCAGCGGTAGTCGCTGACAAAGGCGGCGGTGCCGGAAATCTTCGGAAAGCTTTCTTCTTCTTGCGCCAACACAGCAGCGGGAGCTGCGAGCCCGGCTGCCATTGCTGCTGCTGCGATGAAGCCCCGCGCGCTGCCCGTAAAAGTCCCGATTCTGAAAATTCTGGTCATCATTCGCTCCTTGAGCCCGCTCGGCCGACAGGGTCGGCGGGGGCTTGTTTGAAAATCTTGCGCTCGCAAGACACTCCATGAGCAAACGGGCTTTGCGCCTTGTTGCCAGGAAATATGACGGCGATTTGTGCACTGCACAAGGTGAAAAACCACAGCATCGGGAATGCCCGAGAGATGCCGGGCGAATGTGCCTTTCTTGCAACAGGCGCGGTTTCGTTCTCCCCCTGTTCCCTTGCGCGCAGGGGCTTGCTAAAGTGTGGTCCATGACCGATTTGTTCTCAGAAGCGCCCGGCAGTACGGGAGAATATGACGCCAGCGCCATCGAAGTGCTCGAAGGTCTGGAGCCCGTCCGGCGGCGCCCCGGCATGTACATCGGTGGCACCGATGTCGCCGCGTTGCACCATCTGGCCGCCGAAGTGCTGGACAATGCGATGGACGAAGCCGTCGCCGGCCATGCGACGCGCATCGAAGTGACGCTTGATGCCGGCGGGCGGTTGACCATCGCCGACAATGGCCGTGGCATCCCGATCGATGCCCACCCGCGCTTTCCAGAAAAATCGGCTCTGGAAGTCATCATGACGATGCTGCACTCGGGAGGCAAATTCTCCGGCCAGTCCTACGCAACATCGGGCGGCCTGCACGGTGTCGGCGTTTCCGTGGTGAATGCGCTGGCCAGCGATCTGGTCGTGGAGGTGGCGCGCAATCGCACCCTGTATCGCCAGCGATACGCGCGCGGCGCGGCACTCGGCCCGGTGGAAAATCTCGGCGCCGTCGCCAATCGGCGCGGCACCACGCTCAGCTTCCTGCCCGATCAGCAGATTTTCGGCGCGACGGCAGCGTTCGAGCCGGCGCGGCTGTATCGTCTTGCCCGCTCCAAGGCCTATCTGTTCCGTGGCGTCGAAATCCGCTGGAAATGCGCACCTTCGCAGGCTGGCGCCGGCGTCCCGGAATGCCAGACCTTCATCTTTCCCGGCGGATTGACCGACCATCTTGCCGAGCAGCTCGGCAGCGAGGCAACCGCCACCAACGAGCCCTTCGCCGGCCTCGTAAAATTCCCCGATGTGGCTGGCGTGCCGCAGGGGAGCGTCGAATGGGCGGTGCACTGGACGGTGGCGGGAGAGAGTGCTGCCAGCTGGTATTGCAACACCATCCCGACGCCGCAGGGCGGCACCCACGAGGCTGGATTCCGCTCTGCCCTGCTGCGCGGAATGAAGGGCTTTGCTGGTCTCGTTGGGCAAAGGAAGGCCGGCGATCTGATGGCAGACGACCTGCTCGCCGGGGCGCAGGTGATGCTGTCGCTGTTCATCCGCGAGCCGCAGTTCCAGTCGCAAACGAAGGACAGGCTGGCTTCTGCTGATGCGCAGAAACTGGTGGAAGGTGCGGTAAAGGATCATTTCGACCATTGGCTGGCGGAAAATCAGGAACGCGGCAGGGGGCTGCTGGCGCATGTGATGGAGCGGATGGACGAGCGTCTGGCGCGCCGCCAGCAGCGCGAGGAAAAGCGCAAGACTGCCACCAATGCGCGCAAGCTGCGCCTGCCCGGCAAGCTCACGGATTGCGCCCGCGACGCGCGCGATGGTACCGAAATCTTCATCGTGGAGGGCGATTCGGCCGGCGGGTCGGCGAAGCAGGCACGCGATCGGGTAACGCAGGCTGTGCTGCCGATCCGCGGCAAGATACTGAACGTGGCGAGTGCGACCGCCGCCAGGATTGCTGCCAACCAGGAGGTCGCCGATCTGACGCTCGCACTGGGCTGCGGCCTGCGGGACAGATACCGTGACGACGCCGTGCGCTACGAACGGATCATCATCATGACCGATGCCGACGTGGACGGCGCGCACATTGCAACGCTGCTGATGACCTTCTTCTTTCAGGAAATGATGGGGCTGGTGAAGGCAGGCCGCCTGTATCTCGCGCAACCGCCGCTGTATCGCCTGTCAGTCGGCAGCGAGGCCATCTATGTCCGCGACGATGCGGAACGCGAAGCGCTCATGGCCGGACGGTTCAAGGGCCGGAAGGTGGAAATCGGCCGCTTCAAGGGGCTGGGCGAAATGGCGCCGGCGCAGCTGCGCGAAACGACGATGCACCCCGCCACGCGAACGCTGGTGAGGGTGACGGTACCCGACAGCCACCAGGACCAGTTTTCCGTGCGCGATCTGGTGGAAAGACTGATGGGCCGCGAACCGGCGCACCGCTTTCAGTTCATCCAAGGCAACGCCGGCGCGGTGGCAGCCGATGCCATCGATGCCTAGCGGACATCCGCGGCACGGCTGCCAAGCCGTTTCCCCTGAATGTTCAGCGTGCGGCAAGCTCGACATGCGAATCTGTCAAAGCATCGCCGCAGCCGGCGTGATTTGCTATGGTCTTCGCAAGAGGCGCTTTGCCGGCCGACACCGGTTTGTCGACGGAAGGGAGAATGGATGCTGAAATCGGTTCGCAGTGTGGCCGCAGTGGCGTTGTTGATCGCAGCGCCGCTTGACGCAACGCCCACGCCGTCGGGTCCGGGCGCACAGGCCTATGTGCAGGGGCGCCTTGCCATGTCGGATGCGCGGCTGGACGTAGCGGCGAGCCGGTTCGACGAGGCCATGAAACTGGGCACCGCCGATGAACAGCTGCAGCGCCGCGCGCTCGAAGTGGCCATGCTCGCAGGCGATCAACGCGCGGCATTCCGGCTCGCCACCGCGCTCAATTCGGCTGCACTGGCGTCCGGCGCCGGCACCGGTTCGGGCAGCGTCTCGCAATCCAATGCGCTGATCGCGATGACGGCGATGGTTGCCGCCGCCACCGCGCAGAATTGGCGCGCCTATGGCCAGGCGCGCGCCGGTCTGGTCGAGCCGGCGCGAACGGCTACGAGCACGCCGGTCGTCGGGGCCATACTGGATGCCTATGGCCATGCGGCGCGCCAGGCTTGGGATGCTTCGCTGCAGGCGCTGGCCCTGCCCGCCGAAACTGCGGTTGCCCGCTCCTATATCGATGAACATCGTGCACACATATTGGGCATGGCACGGCGCTGGCCGGAGGCCGCCGACGCCTATGGCGCGCTGGTTGCGGGTGAAGGTGCCAGCGTTCCGCGCCTGCGCCTGGCGGCGGCCGCTGCCGGGCTGCAGGCCGGGCAGACGAACCAGAGCTACCGCGACAAGGCCATTGCGGTGCTTGGTGGCGGAGCGTCCGAGGATCCCGTGCTGCAGCAGGCGCGGGCAAAGCTTGCGGCCGATCCGACGCAGGATGGCAGCAATCTGGGTGGCCTGGTTGGCAGTTCCGGCGACGGCCTTGCCCTGCTGTTCATGCGCCTGGCGTCGGATCTGGGGCGCGACCGGGTAGCCACTGCGGCGATGTCGTTTGCGCGCCTGGCCACGTTTCTCGCGCCGGGCATGCAGGAAAGCTGGCTGGTGGCGGCCGATACACTGGCGCGCCAGGATCGCCCGCTGCTGGCGCTTGCGGCGCTTGAAAAGGCGCGCAACATCGAACCCTACAGCGGCCAGATCATTGCTCGGAAGGCAGCAATTCTGGTCGAAGAGAAACGCTGGGACGAAGCCAGGGCCCTCATCCTGCCCTTGACTGCGCGCCGGAATGCCAGACGCGAAGATTGGGTGCGGCTTGCCGATCTGGAGCGTCGCCAGGGAGAATTTTCCGCATCGGCGGCCAGCATGAAGCAGGCAATCGTGCTGGTGCCACCCGAGAAGACGGCCGAGCTTGCCCAGTATCGCTTCATGCGCGGCGCGGCACTGGAGCAGGCCGGCGAATGGCCGGGTGCGGAGATCGAACTGCGCCAGGCAGTGGCGCTGCAACCGGACAATCCCATCTATCTGAACTATCTCGGCTACAGCCTGCTCGACCGTCGGCTCACCCTGTCCGAAGCGAATGCCTGGATCGCCAAGGCCTTTGCGCTGGCGCCCGACAATGGTGCAATCATCGATTCCATGGGCTGGGCCGCCTTTGTGGCGCGGGACTATGCCGAAGCGGTCCGCCTGCTGGACATGGCGCGCGCGGCGGAGCCGGCCGACGCTGCGGTGGCGGATCATCTGGGCGATGCGCTGTGGATGGCAGGGCGCAGGATCGAGGCGCGCCATGCGTGGGCGGCGGCGGCCGGGCTGGAGCCGGACGCAAAGCTGGCCGAAAAACTCGACAGGAAGCTTGATTTCGGGCTCGACGTGGCGCTTGCCCGCCGCTGAACTGGAGCTTGCCCCGGCCAAGGTCAATCTTGCGCTGCATGTGCGGGCGCGGCTGAACGACGGCTATCATGCGCTGGAAACCCTGTTTGCCTTCACCCGCTTCGGCGACGTGCTGCATGCCGAAGCTGCGGCCGACTGGAGCCTGCGGATGGAAGGCCCCATGGCGCACGCTGCCGGGCCGCTGGACGACAATCTGGTGCTGCGCGCAGCGCGTGCCTTTTCCGAGGCATGCCACAGCAGGCAGAAATTCGCCTTCCGGCTTGAAAAGCACATCCCGGTTGCCGCCGGGCTTGGCGGCGGCAGTGCCGACGCGGGCGCGGCATTGCGCCTGCTCAACCGGATGACCGGCGCCGGGCTGGCCGGCGCGGAGCTGGAAGCAATCGGGGCCGGACTTGGCGCCGATGTGGCCGCCTGCGTGCGATCGAAAAGCTGCGTCGGCACGGGGCGCGGTGAGCGGCTGCGCGCTGTCAACGCGCTGACCGGACTGCCCATCCTGCTGGTAAACCCGCGCGTTGCCGTGCCGACCGGGCCAGTGTTTCGCGGCTGGGACGGTGTCGATCGTGGGGCGCTGGGGGCCGATTATCGCACGGCGCGGAATGATCTGGAGGCGCCGGCGCTGGCCTTGCAGCCGGTTATCGGAGACGTGCTCGCCTGGCTTGCCTCGCAGGAGGGCGTGACGCTGGCCCGGATGAGTGGATCGGGTGCCACCTGTTTTGCACTGCTGGACCGGCTGCCCGAAATCGCGGTGCCGCATGGCTGGTGGAGCGCATCATCCACCCTGCTCTGACCCGCTTTCACCGGTGCGAGCGGTAGAATTCCAGCGTCATGTCCTCGGCCAGGCAATCGAGGATCGGGGGCACCAGCCGATCGTGAAAATCGATGTGCATGTGATGTTCGAAGGCGGCATCGTCGGCAAAGGTGCCAACACACAGAAAGAGATCGGCATCGGTCTCCGATTGCAACAGTTCGTAGACGATAGCATCCGGTTCCTGCGCGTGGACCAGGCCCTTCAACTCCACCTGCAAGGCGATCAGCGTCTCGCGTTTGTCCGGCTTGCAGCGCAGCCGGGCGATGAAACTCTTGCCGGTCATTGGGTGCCTTTCAGCTCTGCGATGAGGGAATCCCGCAAGCGGAATTTCTGGATCTTCGAGGTGGACATCGGCCATTCGCCAACAAAGCGGATGTGCCGCGGCACCTTGAAGTTGGCGAGCTTGCCGCGGCAATGGGCGATCAGGTCCTGCTCGCTGGCCGCTGCACCGTCTGCCAGCTCGACAAACGCGACCGGCACTTCGGAATAGCGGTCATCCGGCAGGCCGACCACCTGCGCCAGCCTGACCGCCGGGTGCGATTGCAGCTGTGCCTCGATTTCGGCAGCCGCCACATTCTCGCCGCCGACCTTGAGCATGTCCTTGCTTCGCCCATGGAACATGATGTGACCGCTGGCATCGAAACTGCCAATGTCGCCGGTGTAGAACCAGCCGTCGCGGAGGCATTCGGCGGTTTTTTCCGGTGCGTTATAGTATCCGGCCAGCATGTTCGGCCCGCGGATCGCAATCTCGCCGCGCGCGCCAAGCAGGCAATCGCCGCCGGTGTCCGGGTCGACAATGCGAACGTCCCAGTCGTCCAGCGGCACGCCCAGACGCCCCGTGCGCAGCGCGAACGTGTCGTCGATGCGGCTGGTGGTGACGCTGCCGGCGGCCTCCGTCATGCCGTAGGTGCCCACCTGCACGGTGTGCGGCATGGCGGCCACCATCGCCTCCCTGATCCACGCCGGCTGCACGGCAAAATTGCTGTTCATCAGCCTGAGCTTCGACAGGTCGGTGGACTTGAAGGCGGGATGGGTGATCAGATCCTGCATGATGGTGACGAAGCTCGGGTAGGCGACCGTTGCACCCTCGCGGCCGAGCATCGCGAGTGCCGGGCCGGGATCGAAGAAGGGCACGGTGAGATAGGCGCCGCCGGCGTCCAGCACCATCACCATCGGCAGGATGCCCGCAATGTGAAAGATGGGCAACGGCGACCACACCTTGTCATGTCCACTGATGCGGTAACGGATGCCGAGGTTGCGGCTGTTGCAGACGATGGCACGGTGCGGGATCATCGCGCCCTTGGGATTGGCTGTGGTGCCGGATGTGTAGAGGATGAACGCCAGATCGGATGCCGCCACGGCCTGCATCCGCTGGTCCACATCGACATCCGGCAGGCCTTGCGCTGATTGGAGCGCCTGCGCTGCCGGAACAAGCGCCGGATCGCACGGCACATCGAGGCAGAGGATGCGGCGCAGCAAGGGCGCTTCCGGCAGCGCCAGTGCGTGCGGCTGTGCGGCCCCCGCAAGGGAGGGAAGCGCCGCATGCAGGCGTCGGCCAAAATCCAGCGTGTCAGCCACGCGGCCGGATGTGACCAGCGTCGTGAGATCGGCATCGCGGATCAGGAAGGCGAGCTCATTTGCCTGATAGCGGGCATTGACCGGAACGGTCACCGCACCGGCGAGAGCTGCGCCGAACAGGATTTCGACGAATTCGGGCCGGGTGGTCAGCAATATGCCGACATGCTCGCCGGGTTGCACGCCGAGCGCGATGAAAGCCTTCGCCCACCTGAATGCTGCTGCATACAGGTCTGCGTGAGTGCGGCGGCTGTCCGGGAAAACCAGCGCATCGGCGTCTGGCGTTGCAGTGGCCGTGCGCTGCAGCATGCCGCCCAATGTGATGGGCGCATCGCTCACAGGTCGTGCAGCAGTTCGCGCGAATAGCTGCCATCCATGCAGCCCACCATCTGCGCAATGATCGGCTTGCCGTGCACGGTTTCCATATGCGCCCGGTCGGCCGCCTCGTCGACAAAGGATTCGTACACGGCGAACATGCCCGGCTCTGCCAGGCGAAAGAATTTGAATGCCAGCGTGCCCGGCTCCAGATGCACAAGCCTCTCCATCCTGTGCGCCAGAGACACAAAGTCCGCTTCGCATTCCGCCTTGATGCGGAAGCGCGACAGGAAACTGTAGGCCATGCGTGCATCCTCCCGAAAGCGCCCATGCCACGCGCGCCCGCTGCTGCCTATAGAAAACAAACATGCCTGCTTGTTCAATGGGCAATTCCGCGCTTTCGGCCGATGCCGCAATGCAGCAATACATCAGCAGCGCCGATGCTGGCAGGGAGACAAAAAAACAATCATGCACGATTGCTTTTTTGTTGGCAGTCGGGCTAGCCTTGCAGCAACGATCAAGCAGGCCGCAAGAGCCCGGGCGTTGCCAGGTGGAGGGAAAAATTCGATGAACAGACACGCATTCAGATTGACTGTGGCCACGGCAGCGCTGCTGGCTCCCGTGCTGGCCGCTCCCGCGCTTGCGCAGGACGCTGCCGCACCGGCGGCCGGGCTGGAGGACATCGTCGTCACGGCAACGCGCCGCGACAGCAGCCTGCAGACGACCCCCATTGCCGTGTCCGCCATCGATCAGAGCCTGATTGCGCAATCATCACCGCGCGACATCGGCGATCTGGCAAAATTCGTTCCCAATTTCGATGCGGCCACCATCACCGGGTTCAACGCCGCCTCCTTCTCCATCCGCGGTGTCGGCCAGAACAGCATCATCGTCTATTTCGAGCCGCCGGTTGCCGTTCTAGTCGATGATTTCGTGGTGCCGAGCGTGCAGACCCAATTGCTGGACACCTTCGACATCGCACAGGTGGAAGTGCTGCGCGGGCCGCAGGGCACCCTGTTCGGCAAGAACACGACCGGCGGCGCGGTCACCGTTCGCACCAAGCGTCCGGTGCTGAACGATATCGGCTTCGAAGGCCGCTTCCAAGCCGGCAGCTTCGGAACCTATGTCACACAGGCTGCGGTCAATGTGCCGATCGGCGATACGCTCGCGTTCCGCGGGGCGGTCGGCTACGAAAAGTCCAGCGGTTACTACACCAACGGCGCCTGCTATGGCCCGGTGGTTGCCTTCGTTCCTTCAAAATTCGCCGGCCGCTCCGGCTGTGGCGACGGCTCCAGCCTCGGCGGCAAGGATGTGTGGAATGCCCGCGCCAAGCTGCTGTGGGAGCCGAGCCCGGCATTTGATGCACTGCTGCAATATGAATGGCTGCGCGACCGGTCGGACAGCATTCCGACGGTGTCCGAAACGCCGAATACGGCCGCCTTCCTGTTCAACACGCTGGGCGTGGGCGCTTCCAATCCGGCCGATCCCGATCCGCTGAAGAATGCCGGGATCAGCGGGCGCTCCGATGTTCTGCAGAAGCAGAACAAGGGCCAGATCATCAACGTCGACGGCGTCTATCTCAACATGAACGCCAACCTCGACTTCGGCACCTTCACCTCCGTCACCGGCTATCGCAAGCAGGAATCGCGGCTGCCCAACACCTACACGGGGCAGGCGCCGGTGGCGGCGGATGGGGAGGTGCTCTCGCTGTTCGACGCCAACCGGTCTGATGACCGCAAGACATGGCAGCAGGAAATCCGCTTCGCATCCGACCTCGGCGGGGCGTTCGATTTCGTCGCCGGCGGCTTTCACCAGAACGACGAGACCAGCTTCTGCGTGGCACAGATCCTCGGCTTCCTCGACCTCGCCAGCG
>JBBRKH010000050.1:0-9549 GCA_038217965.1 Sphingomonadales bacterium
GCTGCCGGAAAAATCCGTCTCCAGCGTGGAGGCTGCTGCCAGCGTGTGGCCGGCCTTGTCATCGATCACCTGCGCATAAATGTGCAGCGAAGAACGATGCACGGACAGGCGCGGACGGCCGCCGGCTTTCTGCAGCAGTGAACCACGCACCCGGCGGCGGCGCTGCTCGAATTTGGTGAGTTGCTTGCCCATTACTTCTTCTTCCCTTCCTTGCGGAAGATGAACTCGCCGCGATACTTGATGCCCTTGCCCTTGTAGGGCTCCGGCTTTCTCCAGCGGCGGATTTCCGCGGCAACCTGGCCGACCTTCTGGCGATCCGACCCGGAGATTTCGACCGTGGTCTGATCCGGGGTCTTGATGGTGATGCCTTCGGGAATCGCATATTCGACATCGTGGCTGTAGCCGAGCTGCAGCTTCAGGTTGGAACCCTGGACGTTGGCGCGATAGCCGACGCCGGTGATTTCCAGCACCTTGGTGAAACCATCGGACACGCCGACCACCAGGTTGGAAACCAGCGTGCGCTGCATGCCCCAGAAGGCGCGCGCGCGGCGGCTGTCGTTAACCGGGTTCACCTTGATTTCGGTATCACCGATTTCGTAGCTGATGTCGTTGACAAGGCTGAGCGCCAGCTGACCCTTGGGCCCCTTGACGGTCATTTCGCCCTCGTTGATGGCAGCCGACACGCCCGAAGGCAGCGGCACCGGTTTCTTTCCGATACGCGACATGGCCTAGAACACCTGACAGAGGACTTCGCCGCCGACATTCTGCGTGCGCGCTTCGGCGTCCGACAGAACGCCACGCGGCGTTGACACGATGACAATGCCCAGGCCGTTCTTGACCTTGGGCAGCGAAGTGGCGCCGGCATAGACGCGGCGGCCGGGCTTCGAGACGCGCGCGACATGCTGGATGGCAGGCTGGCCTTCGAAATATTTCAGCTCGATGCGGATGGTCGGCGTCGGCCCGGTGGTTTCTTCCGTGGAATAGCCGCGGATATAGCCTTCGCGCTGCAGCACATCCAGCACGCCGGCACGAAGACGGGACGCGGGCGTCAGCACACTGTCCTTCTTGGCGGACTGGCCGTTGCGGATGCGGGTGAGCATGTCACCCAGTGGATCGGTCATGTTCATGGTCGGGCCTTACCAGCTGGACTTGGTGAGGCCCGGGATCAGGCCCTTGTTGCCCAATTCCCGAACCATCACGCGCGACAGCTTGAATTTGCGATAATAGGCACGGCTGCGCCCGGTGAGCTCGCAGCGGTTGCGGACGCGCGTGGGGTTGGCATTGCGCGGCAGCTCGGCCATCTTCAGCCGGGCAACCAGTCGCTCGCCTTCGTCCAGGCTTTCATCGTTCGCGGTCGCCTTCAGCGCTGCAAACTTGCCCGCATACTTCTTCACCAGCGCCTTCCGGCGCTCGTTCTTGTTAATGGAACTCAGTTTCGCCATGACTTAAGTTCTCCCTTTCTCTAGGCCGCGGTCGCGGCGGCTTGGGCGGCGGCCACGCGGGCCTCCGCTTCGCCGACGAACGGAATGCCGAAGTGACGAAGCAGCGATCGCGCTTCCTCGTCAGTCTTCGCGGTGGTGGTGATGATGACATCCATGCCCCGAACCTTGTCGATCTTGTCGTACGACACTTCCGGGAACACGATCTGCTCTTTAAGGCCCATTGCAAAATTGCCGCGGCCATCGAAGCTGGTGGGCTTCACGCCGCGAAAGTCGCGCACGCGCGGCAGCGCAATGGTAATCAGCCGGTCGAGGAAATCATACATCCGATCACGGCGCAGCGTCACCTTGCAGCCGATCGGCATGCCTTCGCGCAGCTTGAACTGGGCCACAGACTTGGTCGCCTTGGCGATCACCGGCTTCTGGCCGGCAATGGCCATCATCTCGCTGGCCGCGATCTCGACCTTCTTCTTGTCCTGCGTGGCTTCGCCGACGCCCATGTTGATGACAATCTTGTCGATCTTCGGCACCTGCATCGGGTTCGAATAGCCGAATTCCTCGGTCATCGCAGCCCTGATGCGCTGCTCATAGAGCGACTGCATGCGGGTCAACGTTTTTGCTTCAGCCATTCAACACCTCGCCTGAGCCCTTCAGGACCCGCACCTTCTTGCCATCGCGGACTTCGAAACCGACACGAGCCGGTTTGCCGGTCTTCGGATCGCGAATTGCCACATTCGAAACATGGATCGGCGCTTCGCGGCGCTTGATCCCGCCTTCCGGATCGGCTTGCGTCGGCTTGGTATGGCGGGCGATCATGTTGACCCCCTGCACGACAACCTTGCCATCCTTCGGCATCGCGCGGACGACTTCGCCCTCACTGCCTTTGTCTTTCCCGGTGAGCACGATGACGCGATCACCCTTCTTGATTTTCGCCGAGGACATTACAAAACCTCCGGAGCGAGCGAGATGATCTTCATGTGGCCGGTCGCGCGGAGCTCGCGAACCACCGGTCCGAAGATGCGGGTGCCGATCGGCTCCTCATTCTTGTTGATGAGAACGGCGGCATTGCCGTCAAAACGGATCACCGAACCATCGGCGCGGCGGATATCCTTGGCCGTGCGAACGACGACGGCGCGGTGCACGTCGCCCTTCTTGACCCGGCCCTTGGGCTGCGCTTCTTTCACCGAGACGACGATGACATCGCCGACGCCGGCGAACCGCCGCTTGGAGCCGCCGAGCACCTTGATGCACATCACGCGCTTGGCGCCCGAATTGTCGGCGACTTCCAGATTGGTCTGCATCTGGATCATGTCAGTTCATCCCTTCCGCAGCGGCGGCAGACGCCAGTGCGTCGGCACCGACCTTGTCCAGCACACGCCATGATTTCTGCTTGGAAATGGGCGCACACTCCTCGATCCGCACGATGTCGCCAGCGGCAAACATGTTGGCTTCGTCATGCGCGTGGTATTTCTTGGAGCGACGGATGATCTTGCCGTAAACCGGGTGAGCGACCTTGCGCTCGACCAGCACCACGACCGTCTTGTCGGCCTTGTCGGAGACAATCGTCCCCTGGAGAACTCGCTTGGGCATGGCTTTCCTTACGCCTCTGCTGTGGCCGCGGCCTTTTGGGCGCGGACAGTTTGTTCGGTCTTGATCTGGGCGATGGTGCGGCGCACCACCTTGACCCGGCTGGCCTTTTCGAGCTGCTGCGTGGCGGCCTGGAACCGGAGGTTCAACTGCTCGCGCTTCAGGCTCAGCAGGTCGCCGGCCAACTGGTCGTCGGTCTTCACCTTGATATCTACGTATTTCGGCATGGCGTTCAGCCTTCCTTCGCCTGGTCGCCCAGCCGGCTGACCATCTTCACCTTGATTGGCAGCTTGGCGGCTGCGCGCTCGAATGCGCCGACGGCCACTTCGTGGCTCACGCCTTCGATTTCGAACATGATCCGGCCCGGCTTCACGCGCGCCACCCAGAATTCCGGATTGCCCTTGCCTGAGCCCATGCGGACTTCGGCCGGCTTCGAAGACACCGGCACATCCGGGAAAATGCGGATCCACAAGCGCCCCTGGCGCTTCATGTGGCGGGTGATCGCGCGACGGGCGCTTTCAATCTGCCGCGCGGTGATCCGCTCGGGCGCCAAGGCCTTCAGCCCATAGGAGCCGAAATTGAGCGCAGTTCCGCCCTTGGCATCGCCATGTATCCGGCCCTTGAAAGCCTTGCGGAACTTGGTCCGTTTCGGTTGTAGCATCTCTTACTCGCCTTCAGACAGGGTGTATCCCCCGATAAGGCGACGCCAGTTTCTGGCGCCGCTTATCGCGCGGGACGCACTCCCGATGTTTGAGATTCCATCATCAGCCGGTCTTGCGCCATCGGATCATGGCCCAGGATTTCGCCCTTGAAGATCCACACCTTCACGCCGCACACGCCATAAGCGGTGTGCGCCTGCGCTTCGGCATAATCGATATTGGCGCGCAGCGTGTGCAGCGGCACCCGCCCTTCACGATACCATTCGATGCGGGCGATTTCCGCGCCACCGAGCCGTCCCGAGCAGGTGATCTTGATGCCTTCGGCGCCCAGCCGCAGCGCCGATTGCACGGCGCGCTTCATCGCGCGGCGGAACGCCACACGGCGCTCCAGCTGATCGGCAACACCCTGCGCCACGAGCTTGGAATCGATTTCCGGCTTGCGGATTTCGACGATGTTGAGCGAAACCTCGCTCTTCGTCATCGTGCCGATCGCCTTGCGCAGCTTTTCGATATCCGCGCCCTTCTTGCCGATGATGACACCGGGGCGGGCAGCAAAGACGGACACGCGGCAAAGCTTCGCTGGACGCTCGATGACCACCTTCGAAATCGCCGCCTGTGCGTGCGTCTTCACGATATACTGACGGATGCGCAGGTCTTCCAACAGCAACCGGCCATACTCATCGCCGCGGG
This sequence comes from Sphingomonadales bacterium, assembly GCA_038217965.1. GTDB lineage: Bacteria > Pseudomonadota > Alphaproteobacteria > Sphingomonadales > Sphingomonadaceae > Sandaracinobacteroides. The sequence goes on from JBBRKH010000050.1 coordinate 4,376, forward strand.
CGAACCAGCGCGAATCCCAGGTGCGGTTGATCTGCAGGCGAAGGCCGATGGGGTTTGATTTGTGACCCATGCTTATTCTCCAGCCTCTGCAACGGTGGCATCACGCTCGGTGACGACGATCCGGATCTTGGCGAACGGCTTGATGATACGACTGGAGCGGCCGCGCGCACGCGGGCTGAAACGCTTCATGGTGATCGACTTTCCGACGCTGGCTTCCTTCACCCAAAGCTGGTCGACGTCCAGATTGTGGTTGTTTTCCGCGTTGGCGATGGCCGACTGCAGGCATTTGCGCACGTCGACTGCCATGGCCTTGCGCGAAAAGGTGAGCAGCGTGACGGCATCCTCGGCCTTGCGACCACGAATGAGCCCGGCAACCAGGTTCAGCTTGTAGGGAGATCCGCGGACGGTCGTTGCGACGGCAAGCGCCTCGCGCTCGCCCACTTTCCGGCCTGCTACAGGTTTGGACATCTCTACCTCTTCGACTTCTTGTCGGCTGCGTGGCCGGGGAAAGTGCGGGTCGGCGAAAATTCGCCGAGCTTCATGCCGACCATTTCTTCGCTGACGGTCACCGGGATGAACTTGCGGCCGTTGTAGACGGCGAAGCTGTGCCCGACGAACTGCGGCAGGATGGTCGACCGGCGCGACCAGGTCTTGATAGGGCCACGGGTGTTGCCGCTCTCCACCTTCTTCAGAAGGCTGAGCTCGACGAACGGGCCTTTCCAGACGGAACGTGCCATGTCTACCTCTTCTTCTTCGAGTGGCGCGACCGGATGATCATGCCGTCGGTTGACTTGTTGCTGCGGGTCTTGGCGCCCTTCGTGGGCTTGCCCCACGGGGTGACCGGGTGACGGCCGCCCGAGGTGCGGCCTTCGCCACCGCCGTGCGGGTGATCGACCGGGTTCTTCGCGACACCGCGCGTCAGCGGCCGGCTGCCGAGCCAGCGGTTGCGGCCGGCCTTCGCCAGATTCTGGTTGCTGTTGTCCGGATTCGACACCGCACCAACGGTTGCCATGCACTCCGAGCGGACATAGCGCTGTTCGCCGGAATTCAGGCGGATGACCACCATGCCGCGATCGCGACCGACGACCTGGATGAACGTCCCGGCTGCGCGGGCCAACTGGCCACCCTTGCCGGGCTTCAGCTCGACATTGTGCACGATGGTGCCAACCGGCATCTGGCCGATTTCCATCGCATTGCCGGGCTTCACATCGACTTTCTTGCCGGCCACCACCTGGTCGCCGGGGGCCAGGCGCTGCGGCGCGATGATATAAGTCTGGGTGCCATCGGCATAGTTGACCAGCGCGATGAAGGCCGACCGGTTGGGGTCATACTCCAGCCGCTCGACCGTGGCCGGCGTGTCCCACGTGCGGCGCTTGAAATCGATGATCCGGTAGGACTGCTTGTGCCCTCCGCCGATACCGCGCGCCGTTGCATGGCCCATGTTGTTGCGACCACCGGACTTCTTCAAGCCTTCGGTGAGTGCCTTGACGGGCTTGCCCTTGTGCAGCGCTGAGCGATCCACAAGGATAAGGCCGCGGCGCGCCGGGCTTGTCGGGTTGTAATTTTTCAATGCCATGACGCTAGATTCCTGTCGTCACATCGATCGACTGGCCTTCGGCCAGCGTCACAATTGCCTTTTTCGCATCCGACCGGCGATAGGGTTTCCCACGCCAGCGTTTCGTCTTGCCCTTCTGTATCAACGTGTTCACGGCCGTGACCTTGACGTTGAAAAGAGCTTCGACCGCCGCCTTGATTTCGGGCTTCGAAGCGGATTTCGCCACTTCGAAAACCACCTGGTTGTGCTCCGCGACAAGCGTGGTCTTTTCCGTGATGATGGGCTTCACCACCACGTCGAAATGCTTGAGATCGATTGCCACCGGAGCGGCTGCTGCCTTAGCCATTGAACCGCGCCTCCGCTGTTGGTTGGTCGGCACGGAAGCGCGCCTCCAGATTGTCGATCGCAGCGCGGGTCAGCACCAGATGATCATGATTGAGAATATCGTAGACGTTGGCGCCGACTGCCGGAAGCACGTCCACCTTGTACAAATTGCGACTGGCCAGTGCGAAATTCACGTCGACGGCATCGCCATCGATGAACAGCGCGTTGCGAAGGCCGAGGCCACCAAGCGTTGCCAGCAGCGCCTTGGTCTTGGCATCTTCGAGCGCCAGATTGTCCAGCACCATCAGCTTGCCCTCGGCCGCCTTTACGCTGAGCGCGGTTTTCAGGCCGAGCGCGCGCACCTTCTTGTTGAGACCGGGATCGAAATCGCGAACTCTTGGGCCGTGCGCCTTGCCGCCGCCGGTAAACTGCGGTGCCGCACGGTTGCCGTGCCGGGCGGTGCCGCCGCCCTTCTGCTTGCCAAACTTCTTGCCGGTGCGCGACACATCCGAACGCTCGGCAGCACCACGAGCGGTGCCGCGACGCTTCTCGAGCTGCCAGGTGACAACGCGGTGCAGAATGTCGGCGCGCGCTTCCAGCCCGAAAATTTCAGGATTGAGCGTGATTTCGCCAGCATCAGCGGCGCCGAGGGTTTTCACGGTGATGTTCATTGGGTCAACTCCTCGGTCGGAGCATCGCTGACGGCTACATCCTCGACGGGGGTTTCTTCAGTCAGGCCACTGGACTTCACAGCCGCGGGATAAGGCGCGTCGACAGGACGATCGACCTTCTCTGCATCACGAATCAGCAGCCAGCCACCCTTCGAGCCGGGAACCGAGCCCTTGACGAAAAGCAGGTCGCGCACCGCATCGGTCATCACGATTTCAAGATTCTGCTGTGTCCGGTTGCGGTCGCCCATGTGGCCCGCCATCTTCTTGTTTTTGAAGACCTTGCCCGGATCCTGACGTTGGCCTGTGGAGCCGTGCGAACGGTGCGACACGGAAACGCCGTGCGTAGCGCGCAAGCCCCCGAAGCCCCAGCGTTTCATGGCACCGGCAAAACCCTTGCCCTGCGTAGCGCCCGTCACATCGACCATCTGGCCGACAACAAAATGCTCAGCTGAAATGCTTGCGCCAACAGCAACGAGCGCGTCTTCCGCCACCCGGAACTCGGCGAGAATTGCCTTCGGCTCCACTTCGGCTTTCGCGAAGTGGCCGCGCTGAGGCTTGGCAAGGTTCTTTGCCTTCGACGTGCCGGAGCCGAGCTGCAGCGCAACGTAGCCGTCGCGACCTTCGTTCTTCTGCGCCACCACCTGGCAATCTTCGAGGGCCAGGACCGTGACGGGGACATGCACCCCATCCTCACGGAACAGACGGGTCATGCCCATCTTCCTGGCGATAACGCCGGTTCTCATTCGTCTTCCTTCATCAGAGGCCCCGTTGCATTCGCTCGGGGGCTTGGAAAAATTGCTGAAATCAGCCCTGCAGCTTGATTTCCACATCGACACCAGCAGCCAGATCCAGCTTCATCAGCGCATCGACCGTCTGCGGCGTGGGCTTCACGATATCGAGAAGCCGCTTGTAGGTGCGAACCTCGAACTGCTCGCGCGACTTCTTGTCGACGTGAGGAGAGCGGTTCACGGTGAACTTCTCGATCCGGGTGGGAAGCGGAATGGGGCCACGAACATCCGCGCCGGTGCGCTTTGCGGTGTCAGCGATTTCGCCCGTCGCGGCATCAAGCACACGATGGTCGAAGGCCTTCAGCCTGATGCGGATGTTCTGCGTTTCCATCTGATACTTCTTTCAACAGCCAGAGCGACACGGTCGCCGGCCCAAACCCGAATCCAGTTGCTCCAAAAAGCAGCCCGCCCGGCGGGCGACGAATCACCTGCCGAGCGGGAAAGGCTCATTACTACTTAACGATGCTGGCGACAACCCCTGCACCGACGGTGCGTCCACCTTCACGGATGGCAAAGCGAAGGCCCTGCTCCATGGCGATCGGCGCAATCAGCTTGACCACGAGCTGCACGTTGTCGCCCGGCATCACCATTTCGGTGCCCTCGGGCAGCGTCACTTCGCCGGTCACGTCGGTTGTGCGGAAGTAGAACTGCGGGCGGTAGCCCTTGAAGAACGGCGTATGACGTCCGCCTTCTTCCTTCGACAGCACATACACTTCCGCTTCGAATGTCGTGTGCGGGGTGATCGATCCGGGCTTGGCCAATACCTGGCCGCGCTCGACGTCGTCACGCTTGGTGCCGCGCAACAGCAGTCCGGCGTTGTCGCCTGCCTGACCCTGGTCGAGCAGCTTGCGGAACATCTCAACACCGGTGACCGTGGTCTTGACCGTCGGACGGATGCCGACGATTTCGATTTCCTCACCGACCTTGATCACGCCGCGCTCGATACGACCAGTGACGACCGTACCGCGACCCGAGATCGAGAACACGTCCTCGACCGGCATCAGAAATGCCTTCTCGACGTCACGCATCGGCTCCGGGATCCAGCTGTCCAGGGCATCGACCAGCTTGACGATCGACGGAATACCAATCTCGGACTGGTCGCCTTCCAGCGCCTTCAAAGCCGAACCGTGGATGATCGGGGTGTCGTCGCCCGGGAAGTCGTACTTGGAAAGCAATTCACGCACTTCCATTTCGACCAGCTCAAGCAGCTCGGCGTCATCGACCATGTCCGCCTTGTTCAGAAACACCACGACGTACGGCACGCCGACCTGGCGAGCGAGCAGGATGTGCTCACGCGTCTGCGGCATCGGACCATCAGCGGCCGAGCAGACCAGGATCGCGCCGTCCATCTGCGCGGCACCCGTGATCATGTTCTTCACGTAGTCGGCATGGCCCGGGCAATCAACGTGCGCGTAATGGCGCATCGGCGATTCATATTCCACGTGAGCCGTCGAGATCGTGATGCCGCGCGCCTTTTCTTCCGGCGCCGCGTCGATCGCGTCATAAGCCTTGAATTCGCCACCAAAACGCTCTGCACCGATCTTCGTCAGCGCCGCCGTCAAAGTCGTCTTGCCGTGGTCAACGTGACCGATCGTGCCAACGTTTACGTGCGGCTTGGTGCGCTGGAATTTCTCTTTAGCCATGGCAGTGTTCTTCTCGGGGAATCGTTTAGGTGAATGGAAAACTGGTACTCACGAATGGAATCGAACCATCGACCTCTTCCTTACCAAGGAAGTGCTCTACCGACTGAGCTACGTGAGCGGTTATTTCAGCTGACTTCCTGTCAGCAATTAAAGACCAGCATCCGTGCTGACCCACTGCGCTACTTCTGCCGCC
>JBBRKH010000051.1:0-9508 GCA_038217965.1 Sphingomonadales bacterium
ACTGCCGTTGCCAAGCAGCATGTACCAGTCTGGCGTCAAACCGGCCTGAAGCCGCGCCGAGTCGTTGAACGGTGGCTTAACGGCCCCCCGGAAATGGGCACGCACAAGGCCATGAAACGCCTCAACGGGATTTGTTCCCGATTCGTGACACAAAAATCGGAACCATCGGTTGCCGATTGCCACATGGCCGATTTCGTCCTGCAGAATCCGCTGCAGCACACCAACGGCGGTCGCATCGCCGGCCGCTTCAAACCGCGCAATCATCATCGGCGTAACGTCCAGCCCGCGCGCTTCCAGCACTTGCGGCACAACGGCCAGCCTTGCCGCGAGGGTGTGCGCGGTTGCCTGCGCGGACTGCCAGAGCCCATCATGCGCCGGCAGGTCTCCGTAGCCGCCGCCGGCCTGCTCCAGCAAGCCTGACAGCAGGCCGAAATGCTGCGCTTCCTCATCGGCCACATGCAGCCAGTCCGTGGCGAACTGCGGCGGCATGGCGGGGCCGAACCGGCCGGCGACATCGACCGCGAGGTCGATTGCGTTCAGCTCGATATGCGCCACCGCGTGCAGCATGGCAAAGCGGCTGCGCAGGCTGCCGGCCCGGCCGCGCTTGGGCATTTGCGATGCCGGAAGGAGGGCAGGGCGGGCCGGCCGGGCCGGCCGATGTGGCAATGGCTCCGGCCCGTCGGCCAGCGCGATCAGGCCCGCGCACCAGCGCGCATTGAGCGCCCGCGCAGCCGCCGCCTTGGCCACCGGGTCGGCCGTCAGCAGCACGTCGCGCGCGGCTTCGCCAAGCGTTTCAGCCAAGCTGCCGTGCCGCCAGCAACACCGCTTCGGCATGGCCCTTGACCTTCACCTTGCGCCAGACAGCAGCTATGGTGCCGTGGCTGCCGATCAGGAAGGTGGAGCGCTCGATCCCCATGGACTTGCGTCCATACATGCTCTTTTCCACCCAGCTGCCGTAGGCTGCCACCGTCGCACCGTCCGGATCGGCACCGAGCTGGACCGCAAGACCATGCTTTTGCGCGAACTTCGCGTGCGATGCCACGCTGTCTTTCGAAACGCCCAGCACGCTGGTCTGCGCGGCGGCGAAGGCATCGGCCAGCGCCGTGAAATCGATTGCTTCGGTGGTGCAACCGGGCGTGTCGTCACGCGGGTAGAAATACAGCACCAGCTTGCGGCCGGCAAAATCGCTCAGGCGCATTCTGCCTCCCGGCGTTTCCAGCGCAAAATCCGGGGCCTTGCTGCCAACATCGATGCTCATCTTCGTGCTCCATCCGGTGGGAATGTCTCTGCCCATGCCGCAAGCACCGCGTGCCTGGCCAGCTTCAGATCGCCTTTCAGCTCGGCAAGGCTGGATTTGCCGCAGGCCTTTGCCAGCAGTCCGCCGGCGGCTGCATCGGGCGCAGCGCTGCTGTTGTGCGGCTGCATCAGCCGCAGCATGACGAGAATGTCCATCATCAGGCGAGCCGGGGCGGCGAGCTCGGGCGCCAGCAAAGCGGCTGCATCGACCATCCCGGGGGGCACCTCTCTGCCTGCCAGCAGCGCGCGCGTCTGCACCACGAATTCCAGATCGACAAGGCCGCCTTTGATCAGCTTCACATCGAACGGGCCAGCCGGTGGGTTGTGCCTGGCCATCAGCCTGCGCATCGCCAGCGCTTCGCTCCGGATCAACCCTGCGTCGCGCGGTCGGGCGACAAGCGCGTCGATTGCCGCTTGCAGCATCGCGCGGTCGGCAGCAATTCCGCTGACCGGCCGGGCGCGGGTCAGCGCCATCGTTTCCCACAGCTCGGCCTCGTCGCGCTGATAGGCGAGAAAGCTTTCGACGCTCACAACCAGCATGCCCTGCTTGCCGGATGGTCTGAGCCGCGTGTCCACCTCATAGAGTGTGCCGGCCGCGGTGGGCACGGTGAGCGCTGCGACAAGCCGCTGGCCCAGCCGGTTGAAATAGGTGGAGGCGGACAGCGGGCTAGCGCCATCGGAGACGGCATCGAAGGCGCCAGTGAACAGCAAGACCAGATCGAGATCGGACTGCGCCGTAAGCTCGCCGCCGCCGAACCGACCGAGCGCCAGGACAAGCAGGCGGCCGCCCGGCACTTGGCCATGTTTCCGGGCAAATTCGGCGGCAACCGATTGCGACAGCCGGTCGACCGCTGCGTCGGCCATGTGGGACAGGGCGGCGGCAGCATCGCCGGGCGCCACTTTTGCATCAAGGATCTGGACGCCCAGCAGAAACCGCCGTTCGGCTGTCCAGCGGCGAACCCGGTCGAGCAGCGGTTCGCCTTCCATCCCCGCGGTTGCTGCGGCAAGCTCGACACTCGCGGCATTGGCCGTTGCAAATGGCGCCGCCGGCTCCAGCAGTCCGTCGATCAGTTCGGGTCGGCGGGCCAGCGCATCGGCCAGCAGCGGCGTTGTCGTCAGCAAGCGGCCCAGCACGGCGGCAAGCGCTGGATTGGCCGCCAGCAGGCGCCAGAACTGCACGCCGGACGGCAGCGCGGAAATCAGCTGGTCGAGCCGCAGCAGGCCGTCGCGCCCGCCATTGCCGACGCCGACCTTCAACACCAGCGGCGCAATCACCAGCTCGAACGCGCGGCGACTTTCCGGAGCGCGGAGCGATCGCGGGCGGCCGCTTCGCCAGCCGTCCAGCAGCGTTGCCAGCAACGCTGCATCCTTGACCCTGGCCGATGCCGACCACCGCTCGATCCCGTCGCGCGGATGCGGGATGCGCGGTTTGCCGCTGCCTTCGTCTCCGGTTTCCAGCAGCCGGTCATACAGTCTGGCAACCCCCTTCGTCAGCGGCGCGAGCTTTGCTTCGATCGCCTTCCACGCGGGCTCGCCGGTAAGGCCGGCGATCGCTGCCCGCTCGGCCGCAAGCTTCGGTATGCTGTGGGTCTGTTGATCGTGCACCATCTGCAGGCGATGCTCCAGCGTGCGATACTGCCGGTAGGCGTCGGCGAGAAATGCCGCCTCTTCCGGCGCGATGCGCCCGGCGCCGGCGAGCGCCGCCAGCGCATCCAGCGTGGCCGGCGCGCGCAGGGTTGCATCACGTCCGCCGAACAGCAGCTGGTGAATCTGGGCAAAAAATTCGACTTCGCGGATACCGCCGCGCCCGCGTTTCAGATCGAAGCCCGGCCCCAGCCGCTGGCCATCGGAAAAATGGTCGCGGATCTGGTGGCTCACCTCGCCAATGTCAGCGAGCGCCGAATAGTCCAGACTGCGGCGCCAGATGAAGGGGGCGATGGCTGCGAGGAAATCCTGGCCGAGGCGCAGGTCGCCGGCTGCCGACCGCGCCCGGATGAAGGCGGAGCGCTCCCAGGCCAGTGCCTGACCCTGATAATATGCCTCTGCGGCTCCCACCGGCAGCGAGGAAGGCGTGCTGTCCGGATCGGGGCGCAGCCTGAGATCGACCCGTAGCGCATAGCCGTCTGCCGTGCGCTCCGAAAGCAGTGCCGACGTTCGGCGGACGAGGCGCACGGCAGCTTCGGTCGGGTCTTCGCTTTTCCGGCGCGGCAGAGTGTCGGCATCGTGGATGAAGATCAGGTCTATGTCGGATGAGTAGTTTAGCTCGCGGCTGCCCATCTTGCCCAGCGCCAGAGCGCCAAGGCCGGCGGGCACTTCACCGCGTTCGGCAAAGGCGGCGGCAATGGCGAAGTTCAGCGCCGCGTCGGCAAAGCTGGTCAGCGCTTCCGTCACTTGCTCGAGCGGCCACGCGCCCGAAAGATCAGCGAGCGCGACCACCAGCGCCACGCCGCCGCGTGCTGCCCGCAGCGTCGGGGCCGGATCGGCTGTGTCGAGACGGGCGATGGCGGTCTGCAACGCAGCATCGGGATCGCCGGCCTGCAGGATCTCCACCAGTTCCGGTTCGCGACGCAGCAGCCCGCGCAGAAATGGCGCGTGCGCATTCGCCCGTGCGATCGCCGAGGCGAGAGGTTGGCTCAAAGCGTCAGCTCGCCCCGCATCACGGCCACGCATTGCCCGGAAATCCAGGTTCCATCCCGTCCGCTATTGACCACAAGCTCAGAGCGCCGCTGCATGGCGACACCCTGCACGACCGACAGGGAGGCAAGCCCCGCGCGCTCGGCGAGCAGCGCGCCAAGTGCGGCCACCGCGCTGCCGGTGGCCGGGTCTTCAGGAACCCCGGTGAGGGGCGCGAACATGCGGGCGTCGAGCTGTGCGCCGGATCGCGCATAGAGATAGAGGCACAGGAAGGGCTTGCCGGTCTGTTCGGCGAGCGCGGCGAACTGTTCGCGGCGGCCAGCGGCGCGGGCGACGGCATCAGCGGCCACTTCGGCAACCAGAAACTCGGCGCCCACCGACGCAAACAGTGGCGCGTGGGTAGTGGTCACGATGTCTTGCGGATGGAGGCCCACCAGTGCGGCGACCACAGCGGTCGGCGGCCCTTCGGCTGTGGTCAGAGCGCGCGGTGCGCGCACCGCAGCCCCGATGACCACACCATCCATTCGCTGCAGGCGAATATCAACCAGTCCGGCCTTTTCCTCGAAGCGGAAACCGTCTGCCACCGGCCTGCTCCACAGATCGCTGCGCTGGCCCAGTGCGAAAGCGGTTCCGACATTGGGATGGCCGGCGAAGGGCATTTCCTCCTCCGGCGTGAAAATCCGCACATGCGCGCTGTTGGCCGGATTTTGCGGCGGCAGCACGAAGGTTGTTTCGGCATAGTTGAATTCGCGCGCGATGGTGTGCATTTCGGCGCTGCTGAGACCGCGCGCATCCGGCACGATTGCCAGCGGATTGCCGGCAAAACGCCGGTCTGTGAACACGTCCACCGTTTCATAAGCAAAAGTTCGCAACGTCACGGCTGCATCTCCACCGGCAGATTGTCGAGCAGCCGGGTGCTGCCCATCGTGGCGGCGGCGAGCAGCCGCGCGCCGTGGCGCGCGGTTTCCAGCGGTTGCAGGCTGCGCTCGTCGACAAGGCTGAAATAATCGACCTTGGCAAAGCCGGCTGCCAGCAGGGCTTCCGATGCTCCGCGCAACGCCGGCGCCACCGGCGCACCTTGACCGATCGCCTGCGCCGCCCGCTGCAGGGCGTGCGGCAGCGCCAGCGCGGCGGTGCGCTCTTGCGGCGACAGATAGATGTTGCGCGAGGACAGCGCGAGGCCGTCGGCATCACGGACGATTGCCCCGGACCTGATCTCGACCGGCAGATCGAGATCGCCTGCCATCTGCCGGATGATCGCCAGCTGCTGCCAGTCCTTCTCGCCGAAGACACCCACATCAGGCGCCGCCATGATCAGCAGTTTGGCGACCACGATTGCCACGCCATCGAAATGCCCCGGCCGGACCGCGCCCTCGAACCCATCACCAAGATTCGCCACGGCCATCTTCGTGGCGAAGCCAGGCGGATACATGGTTGCCACCGAAGGCGCGAAAATCAGATCGATACCCAGACTGGCGAGCATCGCCCGATCTTCCGTCTCCCGCCGGGGATAGCGGTTCAGATCCTCGCTCGGCCCGAACTGCCGTGGATTGACGAATATGGACACGATCGTGCGGTCGGCGAGCTGGCGCGCCTGCTCCACCAGTGACTGATGGCCGGCATGCAGTGCGCCCATGGTGGGCACCAGCGCCACCCGGTCGCCCGCCTTGTGCCAGCCGCTCACTGCAGCGCGCAGCGCCCTCACCTCCCCAACAAGCTGCATTCGTTTTCAACCCCAAGATTGACGAACCGCCGGTCTGCGCCGCAAGAGCGGGCAGCCGACGGACCGGCTGAACCACATTTCACGAGGCCAGTCGCAAGATGCAGGGGGAAATGTCAACGAACTCCGGCAGCCGCCCGCATGTGATCGTGCTGGGCAACGAGAAAGGCGGCTCGGGAAAATCCACCAGCGCGGTGCACGTTGCGCTCGGGCTGGCGGCCAATGGCATCGCCGTCAAGGTGCTCGATCTCGACCCGCGCCAGCGCACGACCGCACGCTATCTGGAAAATCGTGCGGCGTGGGCGGCGAAACACGGGCTGGCGCTCACCGGGCCCGAAGCCAAAGTGATCGCGGAGGATGATCTGGCCGCTCTGGCGGCTGCATTGGCGGCACCCGGTGTGCAGGCCATCGTGATCGACACGCCGGGCCGCGACTCCGCGCTCGGCCGCGCAGCACTTGCCAGGGCCGACACACTGGTCACCCCGATCAACGACAGCTTCATCGATTTCGACCTGCTGGGGCAAGTGGATGCCGACAGTTTCAAGGTCACGCGGCCAAGCTTCTATGCCGAGCTGGTGTGGAAGGCGCGGCAGGCGAGGGCCAAGGCCGATGGCGGCACGGTGGACTGGGTGGTGCTGCGCAACCGGCTGTCGCCGCTGGAAGCGCGCAACCGCAGGCGGGTGGGCACGGCGCTTGACGAGCTGGCGAAGCGGGTCGGCTTTCGCGTTGTTCCGGGATTGTCGGAGCGGGTCATCTATCGCGAACTGTTTCCCAAAAAGCTGACCTTGCTTGATTTTGCGCAGCTGCCCGAGGCGACGCTCAGCCATGTGGCGGCGCGGGCTGAATTGCGGGAGCTGCTGGCAGCGCTCGACCTGCCCTTTGCCGCGCTGAAACGGGCGGCCTGATGGGGCCGCTGGCGCTTCTGGTGGTTGCCGTTGTCGGCTGGCTCTGGTGGACGAAAAGGCTCGGCCCCAACCCGGCCCGCTGGATCGGCATTGCCGTCGGCGGCTTCCTTGCAATCGAACTGCTGGTGCGCGGCAGTCCGCTTCTTGCCGCCGGCATTGCCGCTGCAACTGCGGCTTGGGCATGGTCGGACGCGCTGCGCCGCAAGGTGTCGGCGCTGCCGATGGACGAGGTGGAGGCGCGCAGCGTGCTGGGGGTGGGGCCCTCTGCCGATGCCGACGAAATCCGCGCAGCGCATCGCCGGCTGATCGCCCGGGTGCATCCCGACAAGGGCGGCACGGGAGAGCTTGCGCGGCGGGTAAATGCCGCGCGCGACAGATTGCTTAGAATTGAAAATTGACGGAGGTGCCGCGGCAACCCAATCGCCTGTCGCGGCTTTGCAACATGTGGCTGCCAGGCGAAGCCACCGAAAGGCGATACCCCATGAACCGGCATGACTTCCACCCCACCTCGCTGCGCGAATACGACATCCGCGGCATCATCGGCGAAACGCTGGGAGAGGCCGATGCCTATGCCATCGGCCGGGGATTTGCGACCATCGTGCGCCGTGCCGGGGGCCACCGCGTGTCGGTGGGCTATGATGGCCGGCATTCGTCGCCGGCGCTGGAGCAAGCGCTGGTCGATGGCGTGAAGGCCGCCGGTTGCGACGCGGTGCGGATCGGCCTTGGCCCAACGCCGATGCTGTATTATTCGGTTTCGGCGCTGCAGACGGATGGCGGGGTGATGATAACCGGCAGCCACAATCCGCCGAACTACAATGGCTTCAAGATGATGCTGAAGGAGCGGCCGTTTTTTGGGGCCGACATCAGGGCGCTGGGCGAAGCGGCGGCGCGCGGCGACTGGGAGAGCGGGCAGGGCACCGAGGAAACGGTTTCGATCCTCGACCGCTATGTTGCCCGCCTTGTGGAGGATTTTTCCGGCCCGGCCTTCCGCATCGGCTGGGATGCCGGCAACGGTGCCACGGGCGAGGCGCTCGAGAAGCTGGTGCAGCTGCTGCCGGGCGAACATCACACGCTGTTCACGAAGATCGACGGCGATTTTCCCAACCATCACCCGGACCCGACGGTGGAATCAAACCTTGTCGATCTGCGCGCCCTGGTGGCGGAAAAAGGCCTGGATTTCGGCATTGCCTTCGATGGTGACGGCGACCGCATCGGCGCCATAGACGGCGAGGGCAGGGTGGTGTGGGGGGACCAGCTGCTGTCGATCCTCATCGTGCCGGTGCTGCGGGCGCTGCCGGGTGCGATCATCATCGCCGACGTGAAGGCAAGCCAGGCGCTCTATGATCGCGTGTCGGAACTGGGCGGCGTGCCGCTGATGTGGAAGACCGGACATTCGTTGATCAAGGCGAAGATGCAGGAGACCGGCTCGCCGCTGGCTGGTGAAATGAGCGGTCACATCTTCTTCAAGCACCGCTGGTACGGGTTCGACGACGCGCTTTACGCCGCGGTGCGGCTGATCGAGGCAGTGGGATCGGAAGGCGGCTCGTTGACGGCGTTGAAATCCGCCATGCCGGCGGTGGTCAACACGCCCGAGATGCGCTTCGAATGCTCGGAAGCGCGCAAGTTCGAAGTGGTGCAGGAGGTGCTCGCGCGGCTCAGGGCTGACGGCGCCACGGTAAACGACACCGACGGCGCGCGGGTCAATACGGCGGATGGCTGGTGGCTGCTGCGCGCATCGAACACCCAGGATGTGCTGGTGGCCCGCGCCGAGGGTGAGAATGAGGCGGCGCTCGAACGCCTGCAGGCAGCCATCGATGCGCAACTGGCGCTATCAGGAGTGGACCGAATCGAAACCGGCCACTGATTTTCTGCATTTTTGCTGCACCGCACAATTTTTCCCTTGAAATGCCGCTTGAACGGCATTATTGTGCAGTGCAGCAAGCATCAGGAGATAGACGAATGGCCGACGCCGAAATTTTGGATTCCGCAGTAAACGAAACTGTTGCCGGCGCACCGCAGGCGTCGGTGGCCACATCTTCTGCAGACGCCCCTTCGACTGCCGGTACGGTGAAAGCTGTGGCTGCGAAAGCGGCGCCGGCGAAGATGGCTGCAAGGGCGAAGACGGCGGCGCCCGCCACGACGAAAACCAGGCCTGCCGCTGCCAAAGCAGCAGCGAAGCCGTCCGATATCGACAAGACTGTTGCCAGGACTGCTGCCGTCAAGCTTGCCGCCGACAAGACCAAGGATGCGGTCAAGCCTGCATCAAAGCCGGCGGTGGCAACGGTCGCTGCTCGCAAACCAGCCGCACGCAATTCAACCGCGGCGTCCGCCGCACGCATTTCAACCGCGGCGTCCGCCGCACTCAGAAAGGACAGCATGATGAACACCGAAACCCTGACCAAATCATTCGAAACCCAGGTCGCTGCCATGGCACCAGCCGTGGAAAAGGCGACTCAGGACGCCATGGCACAAGCCAAGATCAGCTACGATGCGCTGAACACCAAAATGCGCGAAACGATGGAGACGAGCATGAAATCGATGACCGAAGTGACCGAATTCGCCAAGGGCAATGTTGAAGCGCTCGTCGCTTCCGCCAAGGCTGCCGCTGCCGGCGCCGAAGTGCTTGCCGCACGTGCCACCGAGACCAGCAAGAAGAGCATGGACGAAGCAGCCGTTGCCATCAAGGCGATGACCGCAGCCAAGACGCCGAATGAATTCATGCAGATGCAGAACGACTATGCAAAGACCCAGTTCGACGCTGCCGTGGCCTCCTGGTCGCACATGTCGGAAACCATGCTCAAGCTCGCTGGCGATGTCGTCCAGCCGCTTTCGAGCCGCATGGCGATTGCCGCCGAAACCATGAAGTCGGCCATCGTCCAGAAGTAATACCTGATGCCGCTGAGAATAACCTGTGATCCCGGCGGAACGCAGCAAGCGCTCCTCTTGCGCCGGC
>JBBRKH010000052.1:0-9477 GCA_038217965.1 Sphingomonadales bacterium
TCTCGTCATCGCCCGTTCTGTTCATCGGCCATTTCGGAGTCAGTCCGCTGGTGTTCGGCTGGATATTCGCCGGCGTGGCGGCCGGCCTCATCGGCAGCTCGCAGGTCAACCGCGCGCTGCTGCGGCGCTTTGCGCCAACGCGGCTGATGCAGGCCGGCAGCACTGCGGCGGTGGGCTTCAGCCTGCTGCTGGTCGCATTCGCGGTTTCCGGTGCCGCAAGCCTTGCGGTGTGTGTGCTGCTGCTGTTCCTGTCGCTGGCCAGCTATGGTTTCGTCGTCTCCAACTCGATGGCGCTGGCCCTGTCTTTGATGCCCACACGCGCTGGTGCCATTTCCGCGCTGATCGGCTCATCCTCCTTCGCCTTCGGGGCAATCGCCACGGGATTGCTCAGCCTGTGGCCGGCGCCCGGCCCGTTGCCGATGGCCCTTGGCATGGCCTTCGGGTTTTTCGGCTGTTGGCTATCGCTGCACTTTCTGGCGCGGATCAGCCGATGGAACGCCTGATCCGCATCACGCCCCGCTTCGCCATCCACGAAGATGAACTGCAGCTTTCGTTCATCCGTGCGTCCGGTCCCGGCGGGCAGAATGTCAACAAGGTGTCAACCGCCGTGCAGCTCCGATTCGACCTTTTTGGCTCGCGTTCGTTGCCCGATCCCGTCAAGCAGCGCGCCGTGGCACTCGCCGGCTCGCGCCTGACGCAGGACGGCACGATCGTGCTGACCGCAGACCGCTTCCGCACACAGCTTGCCAATCGCCGCGATGCAATCGGGCGGCTTGTCGAACTGCTGGCTGACGCCGCCACACCGCCGCGGCCGCGGCGTCCCACGCGGCCCACAAAAGCCAGCAAGATTCGTCGGGTGGATTCCAAGAAGCGTCGCAGCGGCATCAAGGAAGGCCGCGGCCGGCCGATCGACGACTGAGGGGCGTTGGCCGAACCGGCAATCGTCCGCTGGTCGATCCGTCAATTCCCGAGCGCCAAATGCTTGACGCCTTGCCGCCAAATTCCTGACGCTTTGGCAGCCAGAAGAGCAGTCGCTCGAAGCCCGACCCTGCGCACGGCGGTTGGCACGCTCCTTGCTTGAAACCCTGTGAACGGCGCGGCTGGCGGATTTTTGCGCGGCTCGTCGTTTGGCCTTTCCTTCGATCGGCCTGCCGTGTCCGACAACCGGGGAATGGGATGGCTGGGATGCTGAACGATCGCTGGCAGAAGGCATGCAGGCAGCTGGCAGCAACCGGCGTCTCGCTCGCCGCACCCTGTCCCGAACCGGTTGGGCCGCTGTTGCTGACGTGGATAACCAGCTTGGCCGCCATGACAGCCGGCTCCGCAGGCGAGGCGATTGCTGCCGATCCCTCCAGCGTGGCCCTGCAGCAGCTCGCCGGACGGGTGGCCACAACCCGCGCCACCGTGCTGATCACCGGGCCGACCGGCGCCGGAAAGGAAGTTCTTGCCCGCTCCATCCATCACGGCAGCCCGCGCGCCGAACAGGCCTTTGTCGCCATCAACTGCGCAGCCTTGCCGGATGCCATGCTGGAAGCCCTGCTGTTCGGCCACGAGCGCGGCGCTTTCACCGGCGCCGCCGTCGCGTCCGGCGGCCTGTTCCGGGCGGCCGATGGCGGCACGCTGTTTCTGGACGAGATCGGCGAGCTGCCACTCGCCTTGCAGGCCAAGCTGCTGCGCGCCATCCAGGAGCGCGAAGTCATGCCGCTGGGTGCCACCCGCCCGGTGGCGGTGGATGTCCGCCTGGTGTCCGCCAGCAATCGCGATCTGCGTGCAGCCGTTGATGCCGGTCTCTTCCGTGAGGATCTGCTCTGGCGTCTGGCGGTCTTTCCGCTCGACATCCAGCCGCTCTCGGCGCGCACCGGAGACATTGTTCCGCTGGCAGCCGCGCTGCTGCGGCGGCTTGGCACCGGTAGCGAGGGGCTGATCCCCGTGCCTACCGAGCCAGCCCTGCAGCGGCTTGTGCAGCACAACTGGCCCGGCAATGTCCGCGAGCTGGACAATGTGCTGCAGCGCGCCGCCATCCTGTCGAGCGGCGGCATCATCGGCGTGGAGCACCTGCTGTTCAGCGGCCCGGCCAACGCAGCAGTTGCAGCCTTGCCGGCGCCCGCCCGGCTGCCACCTTTCGAGAGCGCGCTGGCCGGCGCCATCCGGACGCGCGAGGCCGAAACAATCCAGAAGGCGCTTGCCGCCAGTGGCGGACAGCGGATGCGAGCAGCTGCCGATCTCGGCATCAGCGAACGCACCTTGCGCTACAAGCTGGCGGCGCTCGCCGGCCGGCCGCGCGACAGGGCCCGCAATGAAATCCGCATCGGCAGTCGCGATGCCGGGCCGGCCTCCCTGCAATGAGCGCGATAGACGGCCGCATGGGTTTCTCCGGTGTCCTTGCACTGCGCGCGCAAATCCTGGAGAAAAGCCAGGCGCTCGCACCCGCAACCGCTGCCGCACCAACCGCCTCCTCGGCGTTCGCGGGGTCGGCCGCGGGGTCGGCATCGGCGCCCGCCGGATTTGGCGCCGCCATGGACAGTGCCCTGAAAGCGGTGAAAGCGGCGCAAGCCGAAAGCTCCGGGCTGGGAGCAGCCTACGAACGCGGCGAAACGCACGACATCGCCAGCGTGATGCTGTCCCGCCAGAAGGCATCGATCGCCTTCGAAGCAACGTTGCAGGCGCGCAATCGCCTGCTGTCGGCCTACCGCGACGTCATGAACATGCCGGTCTGAAATGGCAGAATCCGATCTTGCGCCCACAGCTGGCCCGCGTCCGCCGTCGCTGCTTCCCGCAGCGTTCGCAGCGCCGCTTGGCCAGTTGCGCAGCAGCCCGCTGTTCAGCCGCGCGGCGCTGCCGGCCATCCTTGTCACGTCGATTGCGATCGCGCTGTTTGCCTGGCTGATCTTCAGCCCGCCAGACCGCGCGCCGCTGTATTCCAGCCTGCCCGAAGGCGACAAGGCCGCCGTCGTAGCAGCGCTGGAAGCCGCCGGCATGTCCGTTGCGCTCGATCCGCGATCGGGTGCCGTGCTGCTGCCGGCGAAGGATCACGCCCGCGGCCGGATGATGCTGGCAGCCGAGGGTTTGCCCAAGGCGGCCCCCGGCGGCTTCGATTTGCTGGGAGACATGCCGCTCGGCACCAGCCGCGCGGTGGAAGGCGCCAAGCTGAAAACCGCACAGGAACGCGAGCTCGCCCGCTCCATAGAATCGCTGCAGGGCGTGGACGCAGCGCGCGTGATCCTCGCCACGCCGGAAGCCTCTCCGTTCGTCCGTGACAAGGCGGCGGTGACCGCTTCCGTCAGCATCACACTGGCACCAGGCCGCTCGCTGTCAGAGGGCCAGGCGCGGGCCATCGTGCATCTGGTGGCCGGCGCTGTGCCTGGTCTGTCGCCAGACAATGTGGCTATCGCCGACCAAAGCGGCCGCCTGCTGGCCGGCGAACCGGGCAGCAGCCGGGACCGGGCCGACGACCGCCAGATGCAGATGCAGGCGCGCATGGAATCGCGCGCAAGAGAGGCCATCATCGGCCTCCTTGCCCCACTGGTCGGCCCGGACAATCTGACCGCCCAGGTTTCCATCAGCATGGATTTCGCTGCGCGCGAAGCGGCGGAGGAACGCTATGACCGGGACGGCGCGCTGCGCTCGGAGGCGACCCAGCGCAGCACCTCGTCGGAGCCTCGCGCCATCGGCATTCCCGGCGCGCTCACCAACACGGTGCCGGCCGCCCCCACCGTCACCGCCGCGGCACCGCCGGCAGCAACAGGCCCCACCACAAGCACCACAGGCACGGAAAGCGCGACCCGCAATTTCGAGGTGGGCCGCTCCGTGGAAGTCACCAGCCGCACCGGCGGGTCGGTCCGCCGGCTGACCGCCGCCGTTGTCATCCGCGACACCGCACTCGGAGCACCTGCACAACGCGCCGCGCGCCTGAAAGAGATCGAAACGCTGGTGGCCGGCGCCGTCGGCTTCGATGCAGCGCGCGGTGACAGGATTGCCGTTGCAGCCCGGCCGTTTGCGCCCGCCGCAGACGTGCAGGTGCCGCTCTGGCAGGAGCCGGTCGTTGTGGAAAGCTCGAAGTGGCTGGCAGCTTCGCTTGTTGCGCTGGGGATATTGTTCTTCGTCATCCGCCCCATGCTGGCACGGCTGGCGTTGGCGCCTGCGCGGACACTGCCCGCGCCGGGCGCGCTGCTGCTTGATCGCTCCCATCAGCCACGCCTCGTTGATTATGCGGCGAAGCTCTCCGAGGCTCGAATGATTGCATCCACCGATTCAGCGCGCGCCACAGCAGTCGCGCGCCGCTTGCTGGCGGAGCCGACCACCCTCCTGCCGCAGCCGGTCTCGGCTGCGCAGAAAACGGCCGCCTGAGCCGCCATGGGGGTCCTGCCATCCGGCCCGCTGTTGGCGGCTGGTCCACCGACCAGGCTGACCGGCTCCGAAAAGACCGCGCTCCTTCTTCTGCTGCTGGAAGAGCCGGAGGCCGCCGCACTGCTGGCCCGCCTCGATCCCTCTGAAGTCGAAACGGTCGGCCGCGCCATGCTGTCGGTCGCCGAGGCGAGCCCGGCTACGATAGATGCCCTGCTCGACGAGGTGCTGGCACTTGCCAGCGAAACAATTGCGGTGGGCGAAGGCGCGGGCACTGTGCGAACCATGTTTGGCCGGGCTCTTGGCTCCGACCGCGCCGGCGGCATGATCGAGCGGCTGGGCGAGGCGGCCCGAGCACCGCTGTTCGAGCGGCTGGCCTGGCTCGAACCGTTCGCAATCGCCAGCCTGCTGGAAGGGGAACACCGCCAGGCGCAGGCAATCGTCCTTGCGCATCTGCCCGGCGCCCGCGCGGCGCAGGTGCTCGCCAAGCTGCCAGTCGAATCCCAGCCGGATCTGGTGCGCCGCGTGGCGACGCTCGGCCCCGTCACGCCACAGGTGTTGGAGGCGCTGGACGAAGCGCTCGCGGGCCGCATTTCGGTCGCGCCGCCGCGCCAGCCGATTGCCAATCTCGGCGGCATGAAGCGCGCCGCAGACCTGATCAACATGGCCGGACTGGACGAGGAGGCAGCGTTGAAGGCGCTGGGCGCTGCCGACCCGACCGCCGCTGCCGTGCTGGCCGAGACATTGTTCACTTTCGCCGATCTGGCGTTGCTGGATGAACGCGCGCTGCAAACCGTCATCCGCACGCTGGACGCCGAATTGCTCATCCCGGCCATGCGCGCGGCCCCCGGGGAACTGCGGGAGCGATTGCTGAAGGCGATGCCCAAGCGCGCCGCCGAAGCGCTGATGGACGAGGTCGACAATCGCGGGCCGGTGAAGGTGGAAGATGCCGAAATCGCGCAGAAGGCGATTGCCGCCGCCACCCGCAAACTGGCCGCCGAGGGGCTGGTCAGCCTGCCGGGCAAAGGGCCGGCCTATGTCTGACCGGGGCGACACGGGTTGCGTCCGGGCCGTGGGCGTCGGCGCATTGCTGCACCAGCAGCAGTCGCCCGATCGAGCCACGGTGCAGCAGCGGGACATGCAGGCGCTGGCAGCCGCCCATGCCGCAGGCTGGCGGGAAGGCGAAGCAGCGGCCATCGCTGCAGCCGACGCCCGGTTCGGGAGCCAGCACATGGCGCACGCCGTCGCGCTGGAGGCAACCCGGGCCGAGCAGCAGGCCCTGCTCGAGAGCGTGGGAACAAACCTCTCGGAGCTTGCGCTCATCGTCGCCCGGGCGGTGGTCGCTGCCGAGCCTTTCGCCAGGCCAGAGACCGTCCGCAGTCTCGTCGCAGAGGCGCTCCAACCGACGCCGGCAGCAGGAGTGGGCACGCTGTACGTCGCCGATGCAATGCTGGAAAGCGCCGCCGAAGGGGTTCCGCAAGGCTGGGCCCTGGTCGCAGACGCGTCGCTGGCGCCCGGCATGGTCCGAGCAACCATCGGATCGTCGACGTTCACCGCTTCGCTCGACCGCCGGCTGGCCCTGCTGGCCGCCCGGCTGGCCGAGCCGGAATGACCATGCCGCAAAGCCAAGTCGCGCACATCATCAAGGCACGGTCGCAAGAGCTTGCGGCCCGGGTGGCAGGCTTTGTGCCCGCACCCCAGCATGGCGGGCGGGTCACCGGCTTCGATGGCATGATGCTGACGATCACCGGCCTCGATGCCGCAATCGGATCGCTGGTGCACATATCCGGCGAGGGCGCGCCGCTTGCTGCCGAGGTTGTGGGATTCCGCGGCGCCGACCTCCTCCTGATGGCGCTCGATCGGGGCAGCGTAGCGCCCGGTGCCGAAGCGCGGCTGGCAGGGCGGGCCGATTCAATTGCCATGGGCTCCGGTCTGCTGGGCCGCGTCGTCGATGGCATGGGGCATCCGGTCGATGGCCTGGGCAGGCTGCTCGGCTGCGGGGTCTGGCCGATAGGCGGTCGCCCCCTGCCGTCGCTCGATCGGGCTGTTGTCACCCGCGCCGTGCCAACCGGCGTTCGCGCAATCGATGCGCTGCTGACATTGGGGCGCGGCCAGCGCATCGGGCTGATCGCCGGCTCGGGGGTCGGCAAATCCGTGCTGATGCAGCAACTGGTGCAGGGCGCCGAAGCCGACATGATGGTCGTGGCGCTGATCGGCGAGCGTGGACGGGAAATCGCCGGGTTCGTGCATGCGCTATCGGCCGAAGCGTGCGCGAGAACCCACCTCGTGGCGGTGCCGGCGGATCATGCCGCACCCCTGCGGGTGCGCGGTGCCATGCGGGCGCTGGCGGTTGCTGAAGCCATGCGCCGGGAAGGCCGGCATGTGCTGCTGCTGCTGGACAGCCTGACGCGCGTTGCCCATGCCCAGCGCGAGGTGGGGCTGGCCGTTGGTGAGCCGGCCGGTCAGCGTGGCTATCCTGCCTCTGCGCTCGCGCTGATAGCCCGGCTGGTGGAGCGTGCCGGCAACGACGCCGCCAGCGGCGGCGCCATCACCGCCATCTTCACGGTGCTCGCCGATGGAGACGATGTCGTCTCCGACCCGGTGGTCGACGCGGCGCGCGGCGTGCTGGACGGTCATATCGTGCTGAGCCGCGCCATCGCCGGGCGTGGGCGCTTTCCGGCGATCGATCTCGCTGCTTCGATCAGTCGAACCATGGCCGATTGCGTGCCGGCTAGTCATCTCGCCGCCGCCGCTGCCTTCCGGCGGGATGCCGCCCTGATCGACGCCAACCGCGACCTCGTGACGATGGGCGCCTATGCGCCCGGCCATGACCTTGCGCTCGACAGGGCAATCGGGTGCGCAGCAGCAATGGATGCGTTCATGGCCCAGCCGCGAGACAGTCGCGAACCGTTCGGGGCATCGATCGCCGCCCTCGAAAGCGGTTGGGCGACATGAGCGCCGTCGATCGCGACCGGCGCATGGCGCGGCTTCTTGCGCTGGGTGAGCAATCCGCGCGCGCCAGCGAAGCGCGCTTTGCACACAGCATTTCCTGCGCAGCGGATGCTGCCGCCACCCTGTCGCATATCGAGGGCCTCATCCTCACTGCAGCGCCCATGGCCGATGCCCGCAACGTGGCGGCGCTCATGTCGGCCGCCCATCTTCGCGGCTTGCTCGTGCCCGCTGCAGCCGCTGCGGCATCGCGCCTGAGCATTGCCTTGCGCGCCCGCTGCGAAGCCGAGGCAAGGCTGGTTTTCGATCGAAGCCGCGCGTCGCGCTTTGCCGATCAGGCGCGCACCGCCCGCCATGCCTTGATCACCGAAGCAACCGCCCGTGAAACGAACGACCGGCCCCAGCGAAGCCGAAAGACCGGATCATGAAAATTGCAGGAACAACCACGCCCGCCGCCCAGACAATGCTGCCGGTTGCCACCGGAGACGCCACAGCGGCAGATTTTAGCGCGCTCCTGCACGCGTCCGGCCCGGTGAAAAAGCCCTCCAGAATGCGCGCGACCTGGCGGCCCCCAACCCCGTCGCAGTCTGCACAGCCACCCGCACAGCGGGCCGCAAAGCCGGCAGCACAGGCGACCGAAGCAGCCGTTTCACCGGAGCCGCCGCAGCAACGCCGAGATCAGGGCACTGAGACGCCCGCAACGGTCTCGCCAGCTGCCAGAGGGCCAGTTATGCTGGCCATTGGCACAGCGCCGGTAACTGCATCCAACGCCCAGCCCCTGCGACGAGCCGAGGCGCCGCCACCGCAAAGCCCGCGAATATCCGAACGACCGCTGCAGGACGCCCCACAGGTCCGCTCGCCGCACCAAACGGTCCGCGAAGATGGCAATGCCGATCTTTCTGCAACGGCCAAAATCGATGCGCCGCAGCGCGAAAATGGCGTCGATGCGCCGCAGCGCGAAACTGGCGTCGATGCGCCGCAGCGCGAAAACGGCAATCCCAAGGCTCGCGCAAGCACCGAACCGGCATTTGCCGTGGCGCACGCGCACGAATCCCGCGCGGCCAGCGTCGGCACTGCCACCGCAGCTGCCGCGGTGCGCCACACAGACGCGAAGCCGCAACCCGGGCCGGCCGGCCTGCAGTCTGCCCGTCCGGAACAGCCATTGGCCGTCGTCTCCGGCGCCGACGGCGCGCGCATCCGGATGTCCATTCGAAGCGCCTTTCCTGCCCCGGGCCGCCAGCATTCGCCCATTGTTCCGTCTGCCGCTTCCGCAGCGTCTGACACCCCGGCAGTCGATTCGATCGATCGTTCCGGTAGCGATGCTGCACGCACCCCTCCCGGGGCATCGGCGGCTGGCGGCTTAAGCGTGTCTTCCACACAGACAGCACCGTTTCGGAGCGAAGCGGCCGCAGATCGCGCCGCACCCGGTGAAATGCCAGCCGCGCAGGCCGACGAACCCCAGGCAACGCTGTCGCCAATGCCGGATCCTGGACATCCGCCGCTGGCAACTACCGCAGATGTGGTGATTTCGCTGACTGGCATGGCAGCCATCGACATTACTCTTGAGGCCCGTTCGCAGGCCGCAGCAGACCGCTTGCAGGGCGAAACCGCAGGCCTGCAGGCCGAGCTTGTCGCCCTTGGGACCGAAGTGGAAGCAATCCGGGTGGAGCTTCGCAGCGACCGGGCGCCAGATGCCGGGGTCGGTGGTTCTGCCACCGGCTGGAACGGTCAAGGCAATCCGGGGGATCATGGCATGCACAGCATCAGCACGATCAGTCGTCAGCCGTCGCAAGCCCGAGGCGCAGCAGACATTGGCGCCGCCGCTGCAAGCAAGGTCGATCGCTATGCTTGATTGCAGCATTTTCCGGCGCCTGCCAACCGGCTTCGGGCTCCGAAGGGAGGTGGCCCATGGCTGATTCCGTCGCGCTGGCGCCCGAAGCGGCGCCAAGGAAAAAGGGCCTGCTCGTCCGGCTCATGCTGCCACTGCTGCTGCTCGTTGCAGGGGTCGGCGCGGGCGCGGCCGGGGCGATCTACATCCCTCCGCTGTTGCCGCAGCAGGGAGAGAAGCCGCAGCCCAAGGTTGTCGTCGGTCCGCTCGAATATGTCGAGATCGACAACAGCTTCACCGCCAATCTGAAGGATACCGGCCGGTTCATCCAGATTCGCATCGCCCTTTCCACCAAC
>JBBRKH010000053.1:0-9462 GCA_038217965.1 Sphingomonadales bacterium
GGCCCCTTGGGAATGACCAGCACATGCACCGGCGCCTGTGGATTGATATCGTGAAAGGCGAGGGCAAATTCGTTGTCGAAGATGGTCCTTGCCGGAATTTCGCCGCGAAGGATGCGTGCGAAAATGTTGGTTTCATCATAAGCTTCGCCGTTGGAAACGCTCATGGCTTGCGCCCATCCTTCTCCACAAGTCCAGAAATCCCCTCGCGCTTTTCCAGCTCCGCGCGAACGGCATCCAGGGCTATGCCCCGCTCGCCCAGCACCAGCAACAGGTGAAACAGCAGGTCTGCTGCTTCGCTGATCAACGCCTGATCATCCTGGGCTACGGCTGCGATGACCGTTTCGATTGCTTCCTCGCCAAGCTTTTCCGCCAGCTTCAGCCGGCCCGCGGCAAGCCGGCGGGCGGCATAGCTTGCGTCTGCTGCTGCCGGATCTCCTCCGAGTGCCGCCCGGCGATCGGCGATCAGTGTTTCCAGTCGGGCAAATATGTCGGTCATTAGAGCCTCACGGGGACGTTGGCGGCGGCGAGCGCCGCCTTGGCGTCGGCAATGCTCGCTTCGCCAAAATGAAACAGGCTGGCTGCAAGCACGGCCGATGCTCCGCCTTCTGTCACGCCCGCCACCAGATCGGCAAGGCTGCCGACGCCGCCGGAGGCAACCACAGGCACGGGGACGGCGGCCACGATCGCGCGCAGCAACGCGATGTCATAGCCCTGACGGGTGCCGTCCCGGTCCATCGAGGTCAGCAGGATTTCGCCCGCGCCCCTGTTCGCTGCCTCGATGGCAAAGCCGACGGCATCCATGCCCGTTGCGCGACGTCCACCGTGGGTAAAAATCTCCCAGCGGCCGCCGGCCACCCGCTTGGCATCGACGGCCACGGTAATGCACTGTTCGCCGAAGATCTGCGCCAGTTCGCCAATCAGCGCCGGGCGCTCGACAGCGGCGGAATTCACGGACACCTTGTCGGCGCCCGCGCGCAGCAACGCGCGCACATCGTCTGCGGTGCGCACACCGCCGCCCACCGTCAGCGGCATGAAGCAGCGGTCCGCCGTTTCGCCTACGATATCAAGCAATATGCCGCGATTCTCGTGGCTTGCGGCGATGTCCAGAAACACCAGTTCGTCAGCGCCCTCGGCATCATAGCGAGCGGCGGCCTCGACCGGATCGCCGGCATCGCGCAAACCGACAAAGTTCACGCCCTTCACCACCCGCCCGTTGGCGACATCGAGGCAGGGAATCACCCGCACGGCGAGGGTCATCTCGCGGCCATCCATTGGCGTTCGGCGAGCGTCACCGGCAGGCCGCCAGGGCTGCTGCCATGCTGAGCTTGCCGTCATAGATTGCCCGCCCGGCAATCACCCCTTCGATGTTGGCGTGCGATTTCAATGCGATAATGTCTGCCACACCGGCAACGCCGCCGCTGGCTATCACCGGGATGCGAACGGCTGCGGCAAGTGCGGCAGTGGCCTCGACGTTCACGCCCTTCAGCATGCCATCGCGACCAACATCGGTGTACAGCATCGCCGCCATCCCCGCGTCTTCGAAGCGCAGGCCAAGCTCGGCCGCGCTGACGGTCGAGATTTCGGTCCAGCCGGCAGTCGCCACGAAACCGTCGCGGGCATCGACCGCAACCACGACCCGGCCGGGAAACGCCCGCGCGGCAGCAGCCACCAGCACCGGATCGGTGAGCGCCGCAGTGCCGATCACCACGCGCGCAACACCCAGCAGAAGCCAGCGCTCGATTGCCGCCATGGTGCGAATTCCGCCGCCCACCTGCACATTCGCGGATGTGGCTTGCAGAATGGATTCAACGGCCTGCGCGTTTCTGCTTTCGCCGGCAAAGGCTCCATCCAGATCGACGACATGCAGCCACTGCGCCCCGGCGTCGGCAAAGAGTGCAGCCTGTGCCGCCGGATCGTTGCCATAGACGGTGGCACGCGCCATGTCGCCCTCGGCCAGGCGCACGATCTGTCCGGCCTTCAGGTCGATTGCGGGATACAGGGTCAGCATGCGCCGCCTTCCAGCCAGCGGCGCAGCAAAGCGAGGCCATAGCCCTGCGACTTTTCCGGGTGAAACTGCAGCCCGAGCATATTGTGGCGGTGCACTGCAGCGACGATTGGCGATCCATAGCTTGTGTAGGCGGCAACATCGGCGGGATCTGCGGCATGAAAGGCATAGCTGTGCACGAAGTAGGCATAGCCGGGTTCCAGCAAACCGGTTCCGGTTGGCTGCACAGTGTTCCAGCCGATCTGCGGCACCTTGTATTCGGTGGGCTGCATGCGGCGCACGGTTCCGGATATCCAGCCAAGTCCCCTGTGCACGCCGAACTCGTGGCCCTCGTCTGCCATCAGCTGCATCCCGACACAGATGCCGAGAAAAGGGATTTGCCGCCCGATGACCGACGCGCTGAGTGCCTCTTCCATGCCCGGTATGGCGCGCAGTGCCGCAGCGCAGGCGCCGAATGCACCCACGCCCGGCAGCACGATGCGCTCCGCACGTGCCACCACACCCGGTTCGTCGGTGATGACGACGTCGCCCGCTCCCGCCGCGAGCAGCGCCTTGGCGGCCGAGCGAATGTTGCCGGCGCCATAATCGATCAGCGTGACGCGCATCTTATCCCAGCGTGCCCTTGGTCGACGGGATGGCACCGGCCTGCCGCGGATCGAGCGCGACGGCCTGCTTCAATGCGCGCGCCAGCGCCTTGAAGCAGCTTTCGACGATATGGTGATTGTTGGTGCCATGCAGCGTCTGCACATGCAGGGTCATTCCGGCGGCCTGCGCAAAGCTGTGAAACACATGCCAGAAAAGCTCGGTGTCCATTTCGCCCAGCCGGCTCTGGGTGAATGCCACTTTCCACACGAGAAACGCACGCCCGGATATGTCGAGCGACACCTGACTCAGCGTCTCGTCCATCGGAATGGAGGC
The DNA here is from genome assembly GCA_038217965.1 of Sphingomonadales bacterium. Lineage (GTDB taxonomy): Bacteria > Pseudomonadota > Alphaproteobacteria > Sphingomonadales > Sphingomonadaceae > Sandaracinobacteroides. Next base: position 2,924 of record JBBRKH010000053.1, read on the forward strand.
ATGGCCATAGCGGGTGATTCCCGCGCGGTCGCCAAGCGCTTCGCGGAAGGCTTCGCCGAGCGCAATTGCGGTATCTTCCACTGTGTGATGCGCATCGATGTGCAGATCGCCCTGGGTGTGGATCGACAGATCGAACAGGCCATGCCGCGCCAGTTGCTCCAGCATGTGATCGTAAAATCCGATGCCGGTGTGGATATCGCGCACGCCCGACCCGTCGAGATTGACGGTGATTTCGACACGGGTCTCGCTGGTGGCGCGCTTGACGGTTGCGGTTCGCATGGGAGTTCCTGCTTTCGGCGGCGGCTATAGCAGGGCAGGGCGCCCTTTCAACACTGGCTTCGACAGATGCTTCAACCGCCACCTTCTATCTGCTTCAGCTCGGGGGGCACGAGACGCAGAACTTTCTCGATCCGTGGAATATCCGGCAGCGCCTTCTTGCCCTTGTCCACTCCCAGCTCGGGGAACCTGCGGGCTTTCGGCAACACATTGTTCTCCAGCGAACCCACGAAATCATTGTAGGCATTGGCCGCATCGCCGATATTCTTGCCCACCCGGTTCAGATGCTCGGCCATGGTGGCGAGGCTGGCATAGAGCGAGGCGCCCAGCTCGCCGATCTTCCTGGCTTCGTCGGCAACCTTTTCCTGCCGCCAGACCATCGCCACGACGCGCGCCACCGCCAGCAGATTGACCGGACCGACAAGCAGCACACGCTGCTGCATCGCCCACAGATGCAGTTCCGGATCATGCTCCATTGCCGCCGACAGGAAATTCTCCCCCGGCAGGAACATGACGACGAAATCCGCCGCCTTGCCGAACTCGTCCCAATAGGCCTTTGCCGACAGGCTGCGGACATGAGACCGCACCCGCGCCGAATGCCGAAGCAACGCCTGCATGCGCTCCGCTTCGGTTGTCGCCTCAACGGCGGCAACATGATCTTCGACCGAACATTTCGAATCGACGATCAGTTCGCGGTCGCCCGGCAGCTTGATGATCGCATCGGGGCGCTTCTGCCGTCCGGCTTCGTCGGTGGCGCTTGCCTGAAGCTCGAAATCGATCCCCTCGCCCAGGCCCGAAAGCTCCAGCACCCGCTTCAACTGCCCCTCGCCCCATGCCCCGGAGGCCTTCGACGAAGAGCGCAGCGCAGCGACAATCTTGCCGGCTTCGGTTTTCACCGACGCCTGGCCCACAGCAACTGCGGCCAGCTGCTCCGAAAGTGAGCCATAGGCTTGCTCGCGCTTCGTCTCCATCGCCTTCAGCTCATCACCGTATCGACCGAGCGTTTCCTTCATCGGCGCCACCAGATCGGCAAGCGCCACCTTGCTTTCCGTCAGCCCTTTTTGCGCTTCGGCGCGGTGCAACTTCAGGGTTTCCGCCGCCGTCTCGGTAAACTGCGTGCTGGCCCGCGCCAGCGCCTCGCCAGCCAGGCGCTGAAACTCGTCCCGAATCTGCGCAAGCTGCGCGGCATGGACACGGTCCCGCTCGATGGCGGCCGCTGTTGTTGCACGCTCCCGCTCGGCTTGCGCAGCGTTGGCTGCCGCCAGCATCACCTCAAGCTCTGCGGCGCGCGCGGCAAACGGTGCGGCCGTTTCGGCCTGCTGCTTGAACGCGGCAACTTCCGCAATCGCCCGACCGAAATCCTCACGCCGGTCGGCAAGCTCCATGCGCGTTGTGCCCAATGGCCGGCCCCACAGGAACCATCCGAGAATGACGGCCAGCAGAAAGCAGCCGATTGCGACAAGAGCAAGGAGCAGATCGCTTGACATGACGGAACATTAAGCGAACAAAATGCGATCTGTCACGCACTTTCTTGTGTTTTCAGGGCGAACGTGAAAGCGCTGCCGCACGGATCGGGAGACGGCCAATGGACTATCGCATTTTGGCCGATGGCCTTGCCTTCCCGGAAGGGCCGGTGATGCTTGACGATGGCTCGGTCATCGTGTGCGAAATTGCTGCCGGGCGCATCACCCGTGTGCTGCCGGATGGCCGCTGCCTTGCCGTTGCCACGCCGGGCGGCGGGCCGAACGGCGCCGCCATCGGCCCCGATGGCGCGCTTTATGTGTGCAACAACGGCGGTTTCAACTGGTCCACGATGAACGGCCTGCTGATCCCCGGCGGCGCAGCCGCAGACTATGAAACCGGACGCATCGAGCGAATCGACCTCGTGACCGGCACGGTCGAGCGGCTTTACAGCGACTTCGAGGGCAGACGCCTGGCGGGACCCAACGACATCGTGTTCGATGCGCAGGGGGATTTCTGGTTCACCGATCTCGGCAAGCAGCACGCCGATCACACCGATCATGGCGGCCTTTATCATGGCAGCGTCGACGGCAAGGCGCTGAAGCGCGCGGTGCATGGACCGCACATGAACGGCATTGGTCTGTCGCCGGATGGCACCACGGTCTATGTGGCGTTGACGTCGATCAGGCACATACTGGCGTTTGACATCATCGGGCCGGGCGAAGTGGCCGCGTCGCCGCTGGCGGCGCTGCCCGGCCGGGTGGTGGCGGACTTTCCCGGCCGTGTCCTGCTCGATTCCATGGCGATCCTCGCCGATGGAACGATCGCCCAGGCAACACTTGTCGAAAGGCCGGGCATCGCCGTGGTGGACCCGGCCAGCGGCCTGATCGACTACACCGATTTCCCCGACCTGCTGACCACGAACATCGCCTTTGGCGGCGGCGACATGCGGGACGCCTGCATCTGCCTGTCGTCATCGGGCAGGCTGGCCGTTGCCCGCTGGCCCTCGCCAGGCCTCAGGCTGCATTTCAACGCGTGACGGCCTTGCCCGACTCCCGGGCGATTGCGCTCTATCTCGATATGCTGGCGGCCGAGCGCGGTGCAGCCGCGAACACGCTGTCTGCATATGGGCGTGATCTGTCGCTGGCATCTGCGGCGCTGGAGGGGTGCCTTGCAGCGGCCTCCACAGACGATCTGCAACGGCTCTTCGCCGCCTGGCAGCCGCTCGCAACCGCGACCCTTGCGCGCAAGCGTTCGACGCTGCGGCAATTTTTCGGCTTTCTGCTTTCGGAAGGCCTGCGCAGCGACAATCCCGCAGCGCAGATTGCCGCCATGCGGCCGGGCCGGCCGCTGCCGAAATCATTGTCCGCAGCCGATGTCGAGCGCCTGCTGGCCACGCTGGACGCCGAACTGGCAACGGCTGCGACGCCTGCGGCCATTCGCCTCAAGGCGCTGGTTGAGCTGCTCTATGGTTCCGGGCTGCGGGCCACGGAGCTGGTTGCCATGCCGCGCAATGCCATCCGTCCGCCGCAGCCATTTGCCATCATCACCGGAAAGGGGAGCAAGGAGCGCCTGGTGCCGCTGTCGCCGCCGGCTCTGGAAGCGGTTTCGAGGCAGCTCGAGCTGGTTCCGAAGTCCAGCCGCTGGCTGTTTCCGTCTGGCAAAGCGCATCTGTCGCGCATCCGACTGTATCAACTGGTGAAAGCCCTGGCGGGCAGAGCCGGACTCGCGCCGGAACAGCTTTCGCCGCATGTGCTGCGGCATGCGTTTGCGACCCACATGCTGGCCAACGGCGCCGATCTCAGAACATTGCAGACGCTGCTGGGGCACGCCGATATTTCCACGACCGAAATCTACACCCATGTCGAAGCAGGCCGGCTCGTGGCGCTCGTGCAGGGTCGCCATCCGCTGGCCGACGGCAGCGGCTGAATGCAACCTCGACCGGCGTCATGCGTTGTGGCAAGCAGAACCGACATGACAATTGCCCACATCAACCGCATTTCCACCGCCGTCCCGGCGCATGAAGTGCACCACGCCTTCGAAGCCTTCGTCACCAGGATGCTGAACGGCCGCCGCGAGGCGGCAATGTTCCGGCGCTTGGCCGGCCGATCCGGCATCGAGCGGCGCTATTCCAGCTTCGAGCCGGTGGAAAACCCCGATGGATTCGTGGCCGACAAGGAAGGCTTTTATGTGCCGGGGGCGTTTCCAGGCACCGCGCGCCGCATGGCCCGGTTCGCCGAAGTGGCTCCCGGGCTGGCAGGCGAGGCCATCCTCGGGCTGGAAGAAGACCTCAGCACGGTCACCCACCTTGTGCTGGCAAGCTGCACCGGGTTCATGGCGCCGGGCCTCGACCAGGTGCTCGTGAAGCAACTCGGCATGAATTCCGGGATCGAGCGCACCGTCGTCGGCTTTATGGGCTGCTATGCGGCCGTCAACAGCCTTCGCCTCGCGCATCACATCGTTCGCTCGCAACCGGATGCTCGGGTTCTGGTCGTCACCATCGAGCTCTGCTCGCTGCACTTTCAAGACACCCTTGATATCGAGCGCCTGCTGGCGATGCTGCTGTTCGGCGACGGTTGCGCGGCCGCTCTGGTAACAGCCGAAAACACCGGCATTGCTCTCGACGATTTTCTGTCTGTCGCGCTGCCCGATTCGGGCGATCTGATCACCTGGGACATCGGGGACACCGGATTCGACATGAACCTGTCGGGGCAGGTGCCGCAACGCATTGCCCAGGCGATGGGCGCCGAGCGCGCACGCAACGCACCGGACGGCGTGCTGCGCGGAAAAGCGCCTGAAGACTATGCCCTCTATGCCGTGCACGCCGGCGGCCGGGCAATATTGGATGCCGTCGAAAATGGCCTGGAACTGGCGAAAGACAAGCTGGACTGGTCGCGCGGGGTGCTGAAGGATTTTGGCAACATGTCTTCTGCCACATTGATGTTCGTGCTGCAGCGCATGCTGCGCGCCGATGAGCGCGGAGCAGGCCTGGCGCTCGCCTTCGGGCCGGGGCTGGCCTGCGAAACCTTCACCTTCCGCCGCCTTTAGGGCTGCCGCGCATGGCCTGGCCGGATTTTTCGGCCCGCTCCACAGAGCCGGAGTGGATGGACACGCTGGCCGTCTCGCCGGCCGATTTCGCCGCATGCCTTGCCGATCTGGAGCAGGTGAACATTCTGACGCGGGCGTGGGCACCAACCCGCGGCTTTCTCGAACGGGCAACCGCTGGATGGCCGGCCGGCAGCGAATTGCGGCTGGTGGATGTCGGCTTCGGTCAGGGAGAAATGCTGCGGCGCATCCATCGCTGGGCAACAGCGAGGGGGTTCGTGCCGCTGCTGACCGGGGTCGATCTCAATCCGCATTGCAGAGCCGCCGCCCTTGCCGCGACACCAGCCGCCATGGGAATAGATTTTCGTGTCGAAAACATTTTCGACCATTCGCCGGCAGTCTCGCCACATTTCGTGACCAGCGCCTTGTTTGCACACCATCTGGACGCCGCAGACCTGCAGCAGTTTGTTGCATGGCAGGAGGGTGCCGCCTCGCACGGCTGGTTCGTGAACGATCTGCACCGCCACTGGTTTGCCTGGGGCGGCTTCTGGCTGCTCTCGCGCGCCGCATTCTGGCACCGTTTCGTGCAGCATGACGGCCCGCTGTCAGTCCGGCGGGCTTTTGTCTCCGAGGACTGGCAGGCAGTGCTTTCCGGCGCCGGTGTCCACGCTGCCGAAATCGCATGGCACATGCCTTTCCGGATGTGCATTTCGCGGCTGAAGGCGCAGCCTGCGGCGCCCGCGAGCGCACCGGCAAGCGCACCGGCGAGCGCGCCGGCGTGAGCAGCGGCGTGAGCGCCATCGAGAGATATCCCGGAACGCTGGTGATCGGTGGCGGACTTGCGGGCGCTGCAGCTGCAATCTGGCTGGCACGCGCCGGCCGGCCGGTGCGGCTTTGGGAGCGGGATCGGCAACCGGCGCACAAGATCTGCGGCGAATTCCTGAGCTGGGAGGCGCAGCACTGGCTGGCAGAGCTGGGGCTGGATATCGATGCGCTGGGCGCAGTGTCGATTGCCCGGGTGAAATTGGTGACGGCCGAGCGGGTGGTCGACGCGCCGCTCGGCTTCGTCGCGAAATCCCTTACCCGGCATCGGCTCGATGCGGCTCTGCTGGATTGCGCGCAGGCAGCCGGAGCCGATATCCGGCGCGGGGTGGCGGCTCGCGGACGCGGTCTCGACGGGGTGGTTGCGGGGAGTCACGGCGATATCGCCGCGGCATCGGTTTTTCTGGCGACCGGCAAGCACAATCTGCGCGGTGTGCCCCGCGACGGCGGCGGAACAATCAACCATCTGCTGGGATTCAAGGCGTATCTGCGTCTGGCACCGGCCCAGAGGACGGCGCTTTCCGGGCATATCGAGCTGATCCTGTTCGACGGCGGCTATGCCGGGCTGCAGATGGTGGAGCGCGATGCCGCCAACCTGTGCTTTCTGCTTCCGGCCGAGCGACTGCAGGCCGCAGGCGGGGACTTTGCCACCCTGCTTGCAAGCCTCGGACACGAAGTGCCGCATCTCGCCAATCGTCTGGATGGCGCCATGCCGCTGCTGGACAAGCCGCTGGCGATCAGCGGGGTTCCCTATGGCTTTCTGTACAAGCCCGGCGCGGCGGATCCGGCCACGCTGTGGCGGCTGGGGGACCAGGCGGCCGTGATTCCAAGCTTCACCGGTGATGGCATGTCGGTCGCGCTACACAGCGCCCGGCTGGCAAGTCTGGCGTTTCTGATGGGAAAACCGCCATCGGCCTATCATCGCCGGCTTGCGC
>JBBRKH010000054.1:0-9445 GCA_038217965.1 Sphingomonadales bacterium
TGTGCCGCTGTTTCAGGAGCAGGCCATGAAGCTTGCGATCGTTGCAGCGGATTTCTCGCCCGACGATGCCAATCGGCTGAGGCGCGCGATGGCCACCTTCCGCAACGTGGGAACGATACACGAACTGGAGCGCAAGATGATCGAGGGCATGGTGGCGCGCGGCTATGAACGTGTGTTTGCCGAGCGCTGCTTCCGGCAGATCGAGGGCTTCGGCAGCTATGGCTTTCCCGAAAGTCATGCGCTGGCCTTCGCGCGCCTCGTCTATGTGTCGAGCTGGATCAAATGCCATCACCCCGCGGTGTTTGCCTGCGCGCTGCTCAACAGCCAGCCGATGGGCTTCTATGCCCCGGCGCAGATTGTCCGCGATGCCGCCGAGCATGGGGTGACGGTGAACGCCATCGATGTGAACAGCAGCATCTGGGACAATGTGCTGGAGCCATGCGGTGCGCTGCGGCTGGGTTTTCGCCAGATCGATGGCTTCAGGCAGGTGTGGGCAGAGGCGCTGGTCGTGGCCCGCGATGCGCCCTTCGCCTCGCTGGAGGCGCTGGCACGGCGATCGGGCCTGCCGACGGCGGCGCTCGGCCTGCTGTCGGATGCGGATGCACTTCGCTCCATCGGCCTGGATCGGCGGGAGGCCCTTTGGGAGGCCCGGCGCACGCCAGCAACCGCCCTGCCATTGTTTGCGGCCGCCGGCGCGTGCGAGATCGGCGAGGAAGCCGATGCGATGTTGCCGAAAATGCGCGCGAGCGAACATGTGGCAGCCGATTATCAGACCCTGCGCCTGTCGCTGAAGGGGCATCCCATGCAGTTTCTGCGGCCGCATTTCGCCGCCGAAGGCGTGCTGACCTGCGGTGATACCAGCACCGCAAAGGCCGGCAGCCGCGTGCGCACCGCCGGCGTGGTGCTGGTTCGCCAGCGGCCGGGCAAGGGCAATGCCATCTTCATCACAATCGAGGATGAAACCGGCGTCTGCAACATCGTGCTCTGGGCGCGCAATTTCGAACGTCAGCGCCGGGCGGTGATGGCGGCGCGGCTGATGCTGGTGGAGGGCGAGGTGCAGCGCAGCCCTGAGGGCATCGTGCATCTGATGGCAAGCCGCATCACAGATCGGTCCGCCGATCTGCTCAGGCTTTCGCAAACACACCGGACCGAGCCGGACATGGCCCGCGCGGACGAAGTGAAGCGCTCACATCCGCCGCGCAGTGCCCAATCCGGCCATCCGCGCGCTGCGCGCATCCTGCCTCGTTCAAGGGATTTTCACTGAGCCGGCCAGCTTCACAACGAGCCGAGAAGCCTCGGTATCAGCCCATCAGCCACGTTTTTCGGCAGGCTCCTGGCCGCCGCTGCGGCGCATGGCAACGCCAACGAGCCCGAAACCGGACACCATCATCGCCCAGGCTGCCGGCTCGGGAATGCCCGGCGAAAAGCCGCCGCCCGGCAGATCGGAGCCGCCGCTGCCACCACCGCCATTGAACGGCACGGAAGGAAAAAAACCACCGCCACCCGCTACACCGATCGGCGCGGCAGCGCTGATGCTTGCCATCGGTGTCTGCTCGAACGGCGTGATGGGGGCAAGATTGGCAATCGAACCGCCACCCAGCGATGCCGTCGTAACGGGGCAATCGTTCAGTCTTGCAGCGGGACGGGGCGCCGACGCTTTCTTGATCTGCGGCGACGGCCCCGCCTTGGCATGCTGCGCGCGGGCAGGTTTCACCTGCTGCACAGCAACCACACCGCTGGCGCCCATGCCTCCGGCAGCCAACAATGCGCAAAGCTCTTTCACACCAATCACTGCGACCGTTCCCATTTTTACCAGATACTGCCAAGCTGTGGCCCGCATTCGAACCAGCAACTGTGTTCTGTAACGGTGATATGCAGAATGAATTTACTGCCGACAACCCGATGCGGGCTGCTGTTACACTGGTTCACACATCGCGAATGCAAACATGAACAGCCATTTATATTAATGCATACGCTCTGACGGGTCGCTTAGTCCCTCGTCCCGAAAAGTGCAGAGCCGATCCGGACATGGGTGGCGCCAAGCGCTGCCGCAATATCGAAATCTCCGCTCATGCCCATGCTGACATGGGGCAGCCCATGCCGCCGCGCCAGCTTCGCCAACAAGGCAAAATACGGCGCGGGATCCAGGCTGGCCGGCGGAACGGTCATCAGCCCGCTCACCACGAGCCCCGCCCGTGTCGCTTCGTCTAGTAGCGCGGGCAAGCCCTCGGTCGGCACGCCGCCCTTCTGCGGCTCGGCCGCCAGATTGACCTGCAACAACAGCATCGGCTGCTTTCCGGCAGCCTGCACGGCGGCTGCCAATGCCCTGACGAGAGAGGCGCGATCCACGCTGTGGATGGCATCGAACAACGCCACAGCATCCGCCGCCTTGTTGGATTGCAGCTGGCCGACCAGATGCAGTGCAACGTCAGGATAGGCCTGCTTCAGCTGTGGCCATTTCGCTGCGGATTCCTGCACCCGGTTTTCCCCGAAAAGCCGGTGCCCGGCTTCCAGCAGCGGGATGATCCGCTCGAAGCCTTGCGTCTTGCTGATGGCAACCAGCTGTGGCTTGCAATGGCCGCCGGAGCGGGCGGCAACCGCCAGCTGGCTGTCGAGCGCCGCCAGCCGGGATGCGGCATCGCCTTGCGGCGCTGGTGGCGGGGCAAGACTGGCCTTCTTCATCGTATCGCCCCTATAGCATTCAGGTGCGCCGCCGCCACTTGCCTTTGCCCGATGTCTGGCTGTTCACCGACGAGCGGCTGGGCGGGCTGCACGCCGACGACTTGTTGTGGCGGGCAATCGATTCCCTGCCGCGCGGCGGCGGCATCGTTTTTCGCCATCATGGCCTGGTGCCGGCTGCCAGGCGCACTCTGGCGCTTGCAGTTTCCAGAGCTGCCCGGGCGAATGGCCTCCTGCTGGTGCTCGCCGATCCGCCGGCAGGCGTTGCAAGACATGGCGTGCACAATGCCAGACACAGGGGTCCCGGGGCGCGCGGCCTCGGCACCGCCTCGGCGCACACCGCCCGCGAACTGCACGCCGCGTTCCGCAATGGCGCCGATGTGGCCTTTCTGTCGCCGGTGTTTGCAACGCGCTCGCATCCTGGAGCACCCACGCTTGGCCCGCTGCGCTTCGGCCTGCTGGCGCGCGCGGCCCGCGGCCCGGTGGTGCCGCTGGGAGGCATGAACCCTCGCAACGCCCGAAGACTGAATGCACGCAGGTTTGCCGCCATCGACCACTGGGTCAGCATCGCTGCCCGCAAGCGCACCTAGAAAGCCAGCGCACCCCCGAGGAACACGGCACGATCATCCTTGGTGGGATCGATCGGCGTAGGATTGAGCGGCGCCAGCCGATACCGGACGCTACCGCCGACAGAGAAGGCGGGCGAAAGCGCCATCGCGCCGCTGGCCTCCAGTGCGTAGCGCTGGGTGAGCGGGCCGGGTGTCGTGATCAGAGACGACCCGCGCTCGCCCGATGCCTGAATACCGGTCTTCCAGTTGCGCGACGCATAGCTCAAACCGATATCCGCAGCCTCTTTCCGGCCGCCGCTGCCGATCCCGGAATCGAACTTCGCAACGCCGCCACTGACCGAGAAGCCCTTCCACCCGACGGCGACATCGACGCCGTACCCGGAAGGCGCAATGCCCGCATCGACAGGCGCTGCCGCTGCGCGGGATTGCGGTGATGCAGAAGCGATGGCGCGGGTGGTGACGCCGAGCGACAGCGCTTTGCGATCGGCCGATCCTGAAGGCGTAAAGCTGAAGCCGCGCTCGACCTGCTGGACCTTTGAATTGGCCACGCGGCCGGGCGCTGTGAAGGCAAAGCGGCTGACGTCCAGCGTCGGCATGGCAAACGATGCCAGCGCTGCGGGCTTTACGCGAAAGGCCGGGCTTTCGGTGTCCGTGGTTACCTGCAGGGCAATCTGCGGGCGGGGCTTTGCCTTGCCGGCAACGCCGCTGTTTGCCAGGGCGGGCGGAGCGAGCATAGCAAGCACGACGGCCCCGATCCAGGGCAACGCTCTGGCGGATTGGAGGAAAGGCGTGATTGCGCGACTCATAGCCCGTGTTCCATATCCCATCCGGAAAGCGAATCCCACGCCTGGCCGGCGCCGATCGCAAAAATTGTGTGGCTGCACGCATATTGCAAGTCAGCTGTTGCTTTTGGCCCACATTCGCCGCCGGCAAGCGCCTCCCGCATGGTGCATGCGTCTGGCATCCATCCGCTGCTTTCAATGCCGCTTCCAATGGCGCTTCCAGTGGCGCCGTTCATGCCCGGTTCGGCCGGCTTGCGGCAGCGTGCACACAGTCGGCCCTCTTTCGCCACCTGCGGCAGTTGCGCCCACCCGTGCGGCACCTGTATGGGCGCACGGGCTTGCGCGGCATCGATGAACCGATGATGACATGGGATACCCAGATGCAATATCGAACGGAGTGTGGCTTGAAGCTTACAGCAGACCATCGCGTATCGGACCGACCTGCCGCCTTTCGGGCGCGCCTGCTGGTGCTGCCGCTGCTTGCTGCCGCCATCGCGGTTTCCGGATGCGGCAAGAAGGACCGGCCGATTCCGCTGGCCGCCGAAACCCAGATGACGACCATCGGCGTCAACAGCTTTCTCTGGCGCGCCGCACTGGAAACGGTGCAGTTCATGCCGCTGGCGCAAGTGGATTCCAGCGGCGGCGTCATCATCGGCGACTGGTATCAGAATCCTGCTGTAGCAAACGAGCGCGTCAAGGTGACGGTTGCCATTCTGGACGGCGCTCTCAGAGCCGACGCGGTGCAGGTTTCCGCCAGTCGGCAGACCTACGATGGCGGCCGCTGGATTGAGGCGCCGGTCCGTGCCGGCACCGTGCAAAGGCTTGAAGAGGTGATTCTCGAGCGGGCAAGAGGCATGCGCCAGGCCGCCCTTGCCAACCGGTAGGCCGTGCAGCTCCCGCCGATGATCGACAGCCGATTTGCCCCGCAGTCGGCCGACGCACGCTGGCAGGCGCGCTGGGAAGCAGCGGGCACTTTCGTGGCCGACAGCCAGAGCCCGAAGCCGAAGACCTTCGTGCTGGAAATGTTCCCGTATCCATCGGGGCGCATTCACATGGGCCATGTGCGCAACTATGCGATGGGCGATGTGATGGCCCGTGCGCGGCGGATGCAGGGCCATGAAGTCCTGCACCCGATGGGCTGGGATGCCTTTGGAATGCCGGCGGAAAACGCCGCAATGGAAAAGGGCGTGCACCCCGACGGATGGACGCGCGCCAACATCGCCGCGATGAAGAGGCAGCTGAAGCGGCTCGGTCTCGCCATAGACTGGACCCGCGAGCTCGCGACCTGCGATCCGGACTATTATGGCCATGAACAGGCGCTGTTTCTCGATTTCCTCGAAGCCGGCCTGGTCACCCGCCGCGACGCCTATGTGAACTGGGACCCTGTCGACATGACGGTGCTGGCGAACGAGCAGGTGATCGACGGCTGCGGCTGGCGCTCCGGCGCGCCGGTCGAGCGCCGCAAGCTGACGCAGTGGTTTTTCCGCATCACCGACTTTGCAGACGAACTTGCCGCCGACCTCGCGAACCTCGATGGATGGCCCGACAAGGTCAAGCTGATGCAGGAGAACTGGATCGGCAAATCGCAGGGCTTGCGCTTCCGCTTCGACGTTCAGGACGCGCCGGCGTCGGTGCCCGCCGCATTCGACGTGTTCACGACGCGGCCCGACACCCTGTTCGGGGCGAGCTTTGCCGCCGTTGCCATCGACCACCCGCTTGCCGCCGGCTTGGCCGAAGGCGACACCGGCCTTGCGTCGTTCATCGCCGAATGCCGCGTCACCGGAACCGCCGCGGCGGAAATCGAAACCGCCGAGAAGAAGGGCTACGACACTGGCCTGTCGGTTGTCCATCCGCTCGATCCGGCGCGCAGCCTGCCGGTATTTGTGGCCAATTTCGTGCTGATGGACTATGGCAGCGGCGCTATCTTCGGTTGCCCGGCGCACGACCAGCGCGATCTGGATTTCGCCCGGAAATATCTGCTGCCCGTGCCGCGCGTGGTTGCCCTGCCCGGCGAGGAGCTGCTGCCGATCGCCAACGAGGCCTACACCGGCCCCGGCAAGCTCATCAATTCCGGCTTTCTCGATGGGCTCGAAGTTGAGCCGGCGAAGGCCGCGGTTATTGCCCGCGCCGCATCGGAAGGCTGGGGCGTAGGCACGACCGTGTTTCGTCTGCGGGACTGGGGCATCTCCCGGCAGCGCTATTGGGGCACGCCGATTCCGATCATCCACTGCGAGGCTTGTGGCGCTGTTCCCGTGCCGCGCGACCAGCTGCCCGTGGTGTTGCCGATGGATGTGCGTTTCGAGCTGCCGGGCAACCCGCTGGACCGGCATCCGACATGGCGCGACCTGCCCTGCCCAAAATGCGGCGCACCCGCCCGCCGCGAAACGGACACGCTGGACACCTTCATCAACTCCAGCTGGTATTTCCTGCGCTTCGCCAGCCCCGCCGCAGACCGTCCGTTCGATCGCGCGGAGGCGGAAAGCTGGCTGCCGGTCACCAATTATATCGGCGGCGTGGAGCATGCCATCCTGCACCTGCTCTATGCCCGATTCTTCACCCGGGCGCTCAATCACATCGGCCGGATCGGCATCAAGGAGCCGTTCGCTGGCCTGTTCACGCAAGGAATGGTGACACACGAAACCTACCGCGACGAAGCCGGCCGATGGCTGGAGCCCGGCGAAATCGACAAGCACGGCGACAGCGTGGTCACCTTGTCGGGCGCACCAGTCACCGTCGGCCGCACCGAAAAAATGTCGAAATCCAAGAAGAATGTCGTCGATCCCGATGCCATTCTCGACCAGTTTGGCGCCGATGCCGTGCGCTGGTTCATGCTGTCCGACAGCCCGCCCGAGCGTGATCTTGCCTGGTCGCTGGCCGGAATCGAGGGCGCCTGGCGCTTCGTGCAGCGGCTCTGGCGCATCGCACTGCTGGCGCGCGAACCCGGCACAGATGCCGATCCGGGCAGCGATGATGATCTGATGCGCCTGCTGCACAGGACCATCGCCGGCGTTACGCAGGACATCGACCGGGTGCAGTTCAACAAGGCGGTGGCACGCTGCTACGAGCTGGCAAACGCAATCGAAAAGGCGGGCGCATCCGCGACGCGGAGCGAAGCCGCGCAAACCCTTGTCCGCCTGGTTGCACCGATGGTGCCGCATATCGCCGAAGAAAGCTGGGAAATGCTCGGCAATCAGGGGCTTGTCGCCGATGCCGCCTGGCCGATCGCCGACCCGCGCTGGCTGGAGATCAGCGAAGTCACCTATGCCGTGCAGGTGAACGGCAAGTTGCGCGACACGCTTTCGGTTGCCAAGGGACTGCCTCGCGGCGACATCGAGGCAGCGGTAATGCAATTGCCCAGGGTGGTGAGCCAGCTTGCCGGCGCAACGGTCAGAAAGGTCATCGTCGTGCCTGACCGTCTCGTCAATATCGTCCTGTGAAACGGCTGGCGCTGGCTCTTTTGTTGGCGCTTGCTGGCTGCCAGCTGGCGCCGGTTTATTCCGGCGGTTCGCAGGGCACGGCCGCAACCATGCTGGGCGCAATCGAAGTGGCTCCCATTCCGGAAAAGACCGGTTTTCTGCTGCGCGACCGGCTGGTCAGCCGCTTCCACCCGAATGGCGCGCAGCAAACCCCGCGCTACCGGCTGGTGGTCGTGCTCGACGACCGGATCGACGGTTTCGGCGTGCGCGGCGACAACTCCATCATCCGCGAGCGCCGCACGCTTCGCGCCCGCTACGAGCTGTTCGACATCGCAACCGACAAGCGGCTGCTGCTGGCGACCGCCGGCTCCGACGCCGGCATCGATGTCGTTACCAGTGAATATGCCGTGGTTGCCGCTGAGGCGACGGCGGTGGAGCGGCTGGCGCTCATCGTCGCCGATCAGATCGTTGCGCGCCTCGCGACGTTCGATCCAGCGCAAGCCTCGCCCGCAGCGCCATGACCGCCTGGAAACGCGCCGATTTCGACCGGGCATTTCCCGCCGGCAAGGCAGCGCCGCCCGATCCCGCCATCCGGCTCTTTGTGTTTGCCGGCCCCGATGAAAGTGGCTCGCGCAATCTGGCCGCCCAGGCCACAAGGGCTTTTGTTGACCCCGCCGATCCGATGGCGGTGACGGATCTGGCATCGGCCGAACTTGCAGCAGATCCCGGTCGCCTGCCGGACGAAGCCGCGTCGGTGCCGATGTTCGGTGGCGTCAAGGTCATCCGCGTGGCGCCAGCGCTCGATGCCGCTGCAGATGCGGCTGTGCTGCTGCTGGCGGCTCCGGCTGCCGGCAATCCGGTGATCTTCGTGGCCGGAGATCTCGGCAAGGCGAGCGCGCTTCGCAAACTTGCCGAAACCGACAAGGCGGCTCGCCTGCTCATCAGCTATCCGCTGGACGCAGCAAACGCAGGCCGCTGGCTGACCGGCGCGGCACGAGGCCATGGCCTGCGACTGGAGCCGGGCGTGCAGGAGCGGATGATCGCTGCAACCGATTCCGATATCGGCGTGCTGTCGCAGGAGCTGGAGAAGTTTGCGCTGTTCCTCGACGCCTCAGCCGCGGCACCGAAACCGCTATCGCTGGAAGACTATGCAAAACTGGGTGCCGACAGCGCCGAAGACGATATGAACGCTCTGGTTCACGCCATCATGGTGGGCAATTTGCAGCGCGTCGAGCGCCAGCTGTCGCTGCTTTCGGGCAGCAATCCGATCCCGGCGCTGAGGGCGATGGCGCGCCGGCTGCTGCTGCTGGCCGATCTGCGGGCGCAGATCGATCAGGGACAGTCCGCTGCCGAAGCTGTCAGCCGCGCTCGGCCGCCGGTCCATTTCAAGGAGCGGGACAGCCTGGTGGCCGCCATCGTCGGCTGGAGCAGGCGGCGGATTTCCAACGCGCTTTCGACCACTCTGGCAGCCGAAGCCGCCATAAAGGCGCCCGGCTCCGCGGCCAATCCGCTCGGTTGGCAGGCACTGCTGCTGCTTGCCGTTCCGCCCGGCCGCAGGGCCGGCTGACGCTGGATGCTTGGCGAACGCGGCGGCAGCGCCTACCTTCGAGAAACCATGTCCCTGATTGCCCCCGCAGAGCGCGGCTTCTTCGCCGACAAGAACCACGCCTTCTGGACGCTGCAGGTCGCCGGCTGGAGCGGCTATTTCCTGCTGCGGACGCTCGGCGGCCTCGCCAACCGGATGGGCATTGCGTTCATCCTGCCTACCATCCTCGTCACCATCACCGGCTTTTCCATCACACTGCTCATGGCCTGGGCGTTTCGTGGCGTCATCAAGCTGAAGCCGGTGTGGACCTGGACGTTGACGCTTGCCATCCTGATCAGCGCAGCCACCCTGTTTTCGGTTATCGAAGTCTGGGCTCACGCCACCTTCTACGAGCCCGGCTGGCGGCCGGAGGGAATCGAATTCTTCGGCGCCATCCTGCTGACACTCGCCATC
>JBBRKH010000055.1:0-9393 GCA_038217965.1 Sphingomonadales bacterium
CCCACGGCACGGCGGCGACGGGCGGCAAAGCCCACCGCACCAAAGCCAACGATCAGCATCGCCCAGGTCTGCGGCTCGGGAATGACAGGCATGTTGTCAAACAGCACGCTGGAAATCCAGTTGCCATGGATGAAGATCGGAACATAGCCGCTGAACTCACCCCAGCTGCTGTTCAGCCCGGGGTTGAAATCGCCGGCGCCGATGCTGCCACCCCAGGAATTGACCGAAGCGAGCCTGCCATCGATGAAGCCGGGGCCGCCGGAGTCACCGCCGGCAATGCCGACTTCGCGGGGGCCGACGCCGGTATCGGCAAAGCCATTGACGCCGAGGAAGGTGGCCAAAATGTCAGACACGTCGTTTGCCGCAAATCCGACGCGGTCGAAATCGGAGATATAGCTAAATTCAACCTGCGAGAATGGCTGGCCCCAGAAATCCGCGAGCGAATTGCCGAACAGAGGATTGCCGAAGCGATAGTCGAACAGATTGTCGCCTTCGCGCAGCCGCCCTGTTCCGAGATTTGCGCCGATCGAGCCGCCGGCATTCGAGCGCGCACCATAGCCAGCCACATTGAATTCCAGACCTTCGGGGTCGGCGAGATACAAATTGTAACTGGTTGCAAAAGCCGGAGCGAAATCTGCCATTCGAAGAACGGCAATGTCATTCTGGTCGATCACATTGCCAGAGTAGCCGCCGGCCACAAACCAGTCGGTTACCGCAATGCTTGTTGCGCCAGCTTCGAACCAGATCTGGTTGGTGTCGCTGCCGTTCCAGAAGATGACGTCGGTGCTGACGAGGTTCGGGTCTTTCACACCCCCACCGCTGCTGACGCAGTGCGCCGCAGTGATGATCGAGCGCCGATCTGAGGCGAGGCTGCCGGAGCAGACAAATTGATCGCCGCTGGCGTAAGTCATGAGCAGGCCGACAACGCCGTCTTTCTGCGGACGTGAGGCCAGGTACAACGGGCTGCCGCCACCAGCGACAGTCGCGGTCGACGTCTGGCCAACGATCATGGTTTGCGCGGTGATCACGAAGTCGCCAACCTGCCGGGTCATCGTCTTTGGCGCCGCATGTGCAACGGCTGGAAGCGCAAGCACGCCGACAAACATTGCCGACGCGAGCAGTCTCGAGTTCATCATGTCAAACCCCCATGGTTCAAAGTTAACAACGGCAGCCCACGCTTGTCGCACTGCGACTCGGCCCTCCGCATGCAACAATATTTTACATATGGTGACATTTAGCAACCACAATTAAAATGTCAGTTGTCGCTCAGGTCAGCAGATCGCCAAATGTCAGCTGCCCGTCATACAGCGCGCGCACCACCAGCTCGGTGCGGCTGGAGACGCCGAAACGCGCCTTGGCCTGCTCCATATATTTGTGCACGGTATCGGGTGCGAGCCCGAGAATCTGCCCCGAAACCCAGTCGCTTTTGCCGCGCGCTGCCAGCACCACGCATTCCATCTGCCGCCGGGTGAGCTTCGGCGTTGGTGGCGCGCCGCGGGTGGCCAGGCGCCGCGCCGCCTCGAACGCTAAGCACGCCAGATACTGCGCCGCCGGCATGCTTTCGCGCGGCATTGCCCGGTCGGTCGCCAGCACGAACGAGCACAGGCCGGTGGCCTCGCCGGGAATGTGAATCGGCACCGTCCAGCCACGGACCAGGCCCTGCTTGGCCGCCACGCGCATGTAGCCCGATTGCTTGGGCGTGATTTCGATCATCGTGGCGATATCGGCCCAATCGAACGGCGTCACCGATTTCTGGCAGGCCACCAGCACCGGGTCGTTGGCCCAGTAACCGCCGGTCTGCAGCAGCTCGATCCAGTCCGCAGGATAGTCCGTCAATTGCACCGGCGCGCCTTCGATGCGCAAGCCATAGCGCTGCGTAAGGGCAAAATGGTCGAAGGCGAATTCGCGGGTGGCTTCGGAAAGATGCAGGCTGATTTCGTCCAGCGTTTTTGCCGCTTTCACACAGCGTACAAAATTCTGCACACGGGCAAAAATCGGGGACTGCGCTTCAGCCGACATCGCCACCCCATTCGCCTGGCGCGCGACGCCTGCAGGCCGGTTGCGACAATTTGCCCGGAATTGCCAGCAGACGCAGGCCACAGCCGAAAAAGTCCGGCCAGAAATTGCAGTCCACACCTGTCTGCCTGGAGGAATCCATGTCGCGAATTCGCATATTTTTGCAACCCCAAGCATGAAGCGGACCAAACCCATGCAATTTCACTATATACCCCTACATGTCGCTCTGCCAATCCCCGTTTGACACGGTGTCAATTAACCAATGTAAATTACAGGAAACCTTTTCCGCATGCCCAACTCTGCCCCTGAAACCCACCTTGTGGAAACCGCGACATTTGCCGGTGGCTGCTTCTGGTGCACCGAAGCGATCTTCGACCGGCTGCAGGGCGTTCAGAGCGTGGAAAGCGGCTACATCGGCGGCCACGTCGATGCACCGACCTACCGGCAGGTGTGCAGCGGCACCACCGGCCATGCGGAAGCCGTGCGCATCGCATTCGACCCGGCACAGATCGGCTATCCGGATTTGCTCGACATCTTTCTGGCAACGCACGACCCGACCCAGCTCAACCGGCAGGGCAATGATGTCGGCACCCAGTATCGCTCCGCCATCTTCCCGCATTCGGCCAGCCAGCTGGAGGCCGCACAGGCCGCCATCGCCCGTGCGCAGCACGACGTGTCCGCACCGATCGTCACAACCGTGGAAGCGGATGCCCCATGGTGGATTGCCGAGGGCGAGCATCAGGAATATTTCGACCGGGTGGGCAGCGCCAATCCCTATTGCGCCGCCGTTGTCAGCCCCAAGCTGCGCAAATTCATGAAGGAATTTTCCAACCGGTTGAAATAGCTACTTCTTTTGGCGCTGGTTGAACCAGTCGATCGGCGCCAGGATGGATTGTAGCCACTGCGAGGGGCGGCCCATACCGTGGCCCGCCCCCGGCAGCCGGATCATCGTCGTTTCCACCCCGCGCAGCTTCAGCGCGCCGAACATCTGCTCGGTCTGCGAAATCGGCGTGCGGAAATCATTCTCGCCGGTGATCAGCAGTGTCGGCGTCTTCACCTGGCCCGCCAGGCTGAACGGCGAGCGCGCGAAATACAGCTCAGGCTTGTCCCACGGCATCGCCCCCATCCATTGCCTCGCGAAAAAGGCGGTGCTGTCGGATGTGGTCACCTGGTCCGTCCAGTCCACCACCGGACGCAGCGCAACGGCGGCGCGGAACTTGTCCGGTTCCTTGCCGATCGCCCACAAGGTCAATACGCCACCCCCCGAGCCACCGCCGATGAACAGGTTCTTCGCATCGACATATGGTCGCGTCGCAACAGCATCCACGGCGCTCATCAGATCGTCATGATCCTGCCCCGGATAGGCGTTGGTGATGAGGTTGGCGAATTCCGAGCCATAGCCGATCGAGCCGCGCGGATTGGTGAACAGCACGATGTAGCCGGCGGCCGCATACAGGCTGTGCGTTATCGAAAAGAACGGCCCGTAATCGGTGTTCGGCCCGCCGTGGATGTCGAGGATCATCGGATAGCGCCTGGCGGCCGAAAAACCGGGCGGAAAGGCGAGCCAGCCCTGAACGCGGCGGCCATCCGCGCGGCTTTTCACATTCACCTCCTCGATTCGCGCCGGCTGTTGCGTGGCAGCCCAGCCGGCATTGAAATCGATCGCGCCGGTTTCGGCGCCACCCTTGCCGATGCCGAGGCCGGCCGGCCGATCGGTGAAGGCCGAGGTGTAGGCAAAGGTGCCGCGCGCCGAACTGAAGTTGCCTCCCGACGACGGCAGATAGAGGCGCGTGCCGCCAACCTGCTGCACCCGCACCACAATGGCACCGGTTGCCGCTTCGATTTCGCCAACCCGGGTCACGCCCGCATCATTGTAGAGCGCGACGACTGCGCCGCTGTCTTCGCGCCAGGCGATGTCGATGATCGGCCGGTCCAGCCTGGCCGACGCCTTCGTGATGGCCGCACCGGGCCGCATCGGCATCGTCCACAAATCCGGCTGGGCGTAGAAATTGCCGCTGGCTTCCGCGCCGGTAAAGGCAAGGGTGCGGCCATCGGGAGACACCGCCGCGCCGCCCTCGTTGCCGGCGCGCGATGTTAACCGCACCGGCTTGGCACCGGCCCGCATCGCATCGAACAGATAGAGGTCCGATTCCTGTGGCTGGTTGATGAGATCGGGCGCATGGCTGGTAACGAGCGAGCGGCCGTCCGGTGTCCAGGCCGGCTGGTCCTCCGCGCTCATCTGCTCCGTGTCGCCGATGGTAAGCTGCGTCACGGCGCCGCTCGATGCATCGACCACAAAAAGATGATCGACGCCGGGTTTCAGTTCGCCGCCGCCGTCTGTCCGCCAAAACAGGTCGGAAATGATCTTTGCGTCTGCCGCCGCCTCGCTGCCCTTGGGCTTTTCCGGAAGGCCGGGGATGAGCACCGGCTTTGCTTCGACGCGGCCGGCAAAGGCGATCCGGCTGCCGTCCGGCGACCAGACCGGGTTCAGCGGTGCCTCGTCTCCGCTGGTCAGCTGCCTTGGCAGTCCATCTGCCAGCGGCAGCACGAACAGCTGCGGCTTGCCCATCGCCTGCGCCACAAACAGCACGCGGCTGCCATCGGGCGAAAAACTTGCAGCGCGTGGTCCGCCGTCGCGCCCCACCAGCAGCCGTTTGTCGATGATCCGCCCCGCCTCGTCGATGTGTGCCAGCCACAACTCGCCGGTGCGCCGATCGGTGCCGCGATCGAACGCCACGCGCTGAAACACCACCCGGCGGCCATCGCGCGCCAGCACCGGATTGGTCACCAGCGAAAGGCCGTAGATATCTTCCGCCTTGAAGGTCTGCGCTGCAAGCGCGGGCGCAGTGGTTGCCAGCAGCGCGGCAAAAAACAGGATTTTCATCAGGCTTCCCCTCTTCCTTCCTCCTGCTAGCGTGTGGAAAAGGGACTTTGCAATGCGGCTTTTCGAGAACTGGC
The DNA here is from genome assembly GCA_038217965.1 of Sphingomonadales bacterium. GTDB lineage: Bacteria > Pseudomonadota > Alphaproteobacteria > Sphingomonadales > Sphingomonadaceae > Sandaracinobacteroides. Next base: position 4,975 of record JBBRKH010000055.1, read on the forward strand.
GGGCGCGGTCGCCCTTCTATGATGAAACCCATGCGGCGGTGTCGGCTTCCGTGCGACGCTTCGTGCAGGCGGAAATTGATCCGCACATCGATCAGTGGGAAACGGATGGCGAGCTGCCGCGCGAACTGCATCGCAAGGCCGCCGCGGCCGGCATCCTCGGCCTCGGCTTTCCCGAAGAATTCGGCGGCCACACTGAAGGCTTCGACATCTTCCATTCGCTGACGCAATCAGAAGAGCTGGCCGCCCCCGGCGCCGGTGGCCTCACCGCCAGCCTCATGACGCATGGCATCGGCCTGCCGCCGATCCTGGCGCTGGGCTCGGAAGACATGAAGCGCAAGGTGGCACCGCCGGTGCTGGCCGGCGAGAAGATCATCGCGCTCGCCATCACAGAGCCGTCGGGCGGGTCGGACGTTGCGCAGCTGAAGACCCGGGCAGAAAAGCGCGGCAACCATTATGTGCTGAACGGCTCCAAGATGTTCATCACCAGCGGCATGCGGGCCGACTGGTTCACGGTGGCCGTCCGCACCGGCGGGGCAGGCATGGGCGGCATTTCGCTGATGCTTGTGGAGGCCGACCGGCCCGGCGTGTCACGCACCAGGCTGGACAAGATGGGCTGGCGCTGTTCCGACACGGCCGCCGTCTATTTCCAGGATGTGGAGGTGCCGCCGGAAAACCTCATCGGTCCGGAAAATGGCGGCTTCATCGGCATCATGCGCAACTTCAATTCCGAACGGCTGGGCATGGCGCACGGCTGCATGGCGCACGCGCGGGTGGCACTGGCCGAAGCAGTGGACTGGGCGCAACACCGCGAAACCTTCGGCAAAGCCCTGATCCAGCACCAGTCCATCCGCATCAAGCTGGCCGATCTGGTGCGGCAGATCGAAACCACGCAGGCGTGGGTTGATCTGCTGGCCTACCAGCACAAGCAGGGCACCGGCGAACCCGCTTCCTACGCCATGTTGAAGGTGCAGGCGACCCGAACGCTGGAAGCGGTCGCGCGCGAGGCCGCGCAAGTGCTGGGCGGCGCATCCTACCTCACCGGCAGCAAGGTGGAGCGCATCTACCGCGAGGTGCGGGTGAATGCCATCGGCGGCGGCAGCGAGGAAATCATGCTGGATCTGGCGGGCCGCCAACTGTTCGGCGGAAAGCGCTGACCCTGCAGTTTCCAACAGAATCTGAAGCAAACCGTTGATATGTAAGTGCAGGAAAATGTTCCACGTGGAACATTCTCCTACATTTCAGCAGTTTGCGGACGAATTTTGCAGGCTGGCCACGAGAGGCCTGCCGTCGAAACTGTCAGACGGCAACAAGCCGACGCCGACAGGCTTGTAGCCCCAGGAGTAGGAGTCGGAATAGAACCAGTCGGCACCGTTGGACGTGGTGAAGATGCCGTTGTCCGCAGCGCCGGTATCCGCAAAGGCGTCAGCCTTGCTGGTCTGGGCAAGCACGAGCAACGTGTCACTGCCGGTTTCCCGACCGGCCAGCATGATCTGGCTGCCCGCACCACAGTTCGCCAGCGTCACCGAAGCTGCATTGCCGAAGGGCGTTCCCATGGTGGCCGAATAGCAGAGCGACCAACCGCCGCTGGTAACGGTACCGATCGAAACATTGGTTCGCGGGCCGCTCGGCAGATAGTCGGCGGCGAATGCGGGTGCGGCACGCTGAGACTACCCTCTGATCCCGGCGGAACCCCGCAAGCGCTCCTCTCGCGCCGGCCGACAGGCCGAACTCGATGAGTCTTGCCTCATCGAGCCTCGATAGTGCGGTCGCTATCAGCCCCAGGCAGCGCGCGCCAGCCTGTCGTTGATTGCGACACCTGCGCCACGCGAAGGGATCGGCGCCACGGCAATTGCAACGCGCCCGCTTGCCTCGGCGCAATGCAGTGCGGCAAACAGATTGGCCGCTGCTTCGTCCAGATTTGCATCAGCAGACAGCGTGTCGTCGCCGGCAATCGCGCCAAAGCCGATATGCCACTCGTCAGCCGCTGCGGATTGCGCGTGCATCCGCAAGGGCAGCCGTGGCGCATAGTGGCGCAACAGCATCCCTGGCGCGGCAACCGCAGCATCCGTGCTTGCCGTTGCGATGCTGCAGCCAGCCGCACGCTCCAGTGTTTCGCGCGCCAGCGCGCCGGGGCGCAGCAATGTCAGCCTTCCACCATCGACTGCGACGATGCTGCTTTCCAGCCCGGAAGCGCAGGCGCCGGCATCCAGGATGAGCGGGATATCCAGCCCCCGAACATGCGCGGCATGCGTGGGCGACAGCCGCCCGCTCGGGTTGGCCGAAGGGGCAGCAACTGCGCGGCCGAGAGCCGCGATGACGCCCTGCATCGCCGGATGCGCCGGAACCCGGAGCGCGACCGTTGCAAGCCCGGCGGTGACGGCCGGAGCAAGCGGCGCATCGACAAGGCGCGGCAGCACCAGCGTCAACGGGCCTGGCCAGAAGGCCTCGGCCAGTCGCTCCGCGAGCGGCGAGAATGCTGCATGGCGCCCCGCCATTGCCCGGTTCGCCACATGCACGATCAGCGGGTTGATCGACGGTCGGCCTTTCGCTGCGAATATGCGCGCAACGGCGGCTGCGTTCGCAGCATCAGCGGCGAGGCCATAAACTGTCTCGGTCGGCACAGCAACGATCTCGCCGGCCCGCAGCAGTGCCGCAGCGTTTGCCAGTCCGCCTGCATCGGCCGGCAGGATGCGCGGCATGTCGCCGGTGGATTTGGTCATGCAAGCGGCTATAGCGGGGCCTTCGCCAGACTGACAGGTGCCCTGCAATGCCATACACTCCGCCGCTTGCCGAGCAGCGCTTCGTGCTCGAAACCATCGCCGACATGCCGCAGCTTTCCACATTGCCCGGTTTCGAGGGTGCGTCGCCTGACATGGTCGATGCCATCCTGGTTGAATCGGGCAAGTTGACAGCGGGCGTGTTTGCGCCGCTCAACGCCATTGGCGACCGGGTTGGTGCAAAGGCGGTGGATGGTGTCGTTGCCATGCCCGAAGGCTTCAAGGCGGCCTATGATGCCTATGTCGCCGGCGGCTGGATCGGGCTTGGCGCATCGCCGGCGCACGGCGGGCAGGGGCTGCCCTTCGTGCTTGCCTGCGCCGTGCAGGAGCAGTTGACGAGCGCCAACATGGCCTTTTCGCTCTGCCCGATGCTGACCCTCGGTGCCATCGAAGCCTTGCAGGTGCATGCGTCGCCGGAACAGCAAAAAATCTATCTTGAGCCGCTGATCGCCGGCCGCTGGACTGGCACCATGAACCTGACCGAGCCGCAGGCCGGCTCCGACGTCGGCGCGCTGCGCTCCACCGCCACGCCCTCCGCAGACGGCAGCTGGCGCATCAAGGGCACCAAAATCTACATCACCTGGGGCGAGCATGATCTGGCCGAGAACATCGTGCATCTGGTGCTTGCCCGCACTCCGGATGCACCGCCCGGAACCAGGGGCATATCGCTGTTCGTCGTGCCGAAATTCCATGTCAACAGCGATGGGTCCATCGGCGCCCGCAACGATGTCCGCGCCGTTTCCACCGAGCACAAGCTTGGCATCCACGCCTCGCCCACCTGCACCATGGCGTTTGGCGACGACGACGCGTGCGTTGGCCACCTGGTGGGCGCGGAAGGCGCCGGCATGCGCGCCATGTTCACCATGATGAACCATGCCCGCATCAATGTGGGCCTGCAGGGCATTGCGGTCGCCGAAGCGGCCTATCAGCAGGCGCTGGAATTCGCGCGCCAGCGCGTGCAATCCGCAAAATTCGGTGGCGGCCGCCAGCCTGTCCGCATCATCGAGCACGCCGACGTGCGCCGCATGCTGATGACGGTGAAGGCCTACACCGAAGCGGCGCGCGCCATCGCCTACCTGAATGCATCCGCCGTCGATCGCGGCCACGCGGAGCCGGGGCCGGACGCCCGCAAGGCCGCGCAAGGGCTCGCCGATCTCCTCACCCCGGTCACCAAGGCGTTCGCCACCGACATCGGCGTCGAAATGTCGTCGCTCGCCCTGCAGGTGTTCGGCGGCATGGGCTATGTCGAGGAAACGGGTGCGGCGCAGCACTACCGCGACAGCCGCATCGCGCCGATCTACGAAGGCACCAACGGCATCCAGGCGCTCGATCTCGTCGGTCGCAAGCTCGGGATGGACGGTGGCACGCACTGGCGCGCGCTGTTCGCCGGCGAGCGCGCCTTCATCAAGGCGCTGCCGAAAGACGGCGATCTGGGCCAGCTCGCCCCGTATCTTGAAGACGCGCTGGAGGCGCTGCAGACTGCCACCGTCTGGATCGCCGGCAACGACGCCGAGCAGATGGGCGACACCGCCGCCGCCGCCACGCCGTATCTGCGGATGTTCGCGCTCACCATCGGCGGTTGCCTGCTGGCGCGGCAGGCCGCAGAGGCGGTGCGCCGGCTTTCGGCAGGGCAGGGCGACCC
>JBBRKH010000056.1:0-9341 GCA_038217965.1 Sphingomonadales bacterium
TGGTGCCTATCTCGCCGAATTCCTGCTCGAAAAGGGCTATGTGGTGCATGGCATCAAGCGCCGCACCTCGCTGTTCAACACCGACCGCATCGATCATCTCTATCAGGATGTGCACGAGGCGAACCGCCGCTTCATCCTGCACTATAGCGACCTGACCGACAGCACCAACCTCATCCGCATAGTGCAACAGGTGCGGCCGGACGAAATCTACAATCTGGCGGCCCAGTCGCACGTGGCCGTTTCGTTCGAAGAGCCGGAATACACCGCCAATGCAGATGGCCTCGGCGCGCTCCGCCTGCTGGAAGCCATCCGCATCTGCGGGCTGGAGAAGCACAGCCGCTTCTACCAGGCCTCCACATCCGAGCTGTATGGCCTGGTGCAAGAGATACCGCAGCGTGAAAGCACCCCCTTCTACCCGCGCTCGCCCTATGCCGTCGCCAAGCTGTATGCCTACTGGATCACCGTCAACTACCGCGAGGCCTATGGCATCCACGCCTCCAACGGCATTTTGTTCAACCATGAAAGCCCGGTGCGCGGCGAGACCTTCGTGACGCGCAAAATCAGCCGCGCGCTCGCCCGCATCGCGCTCGGCCTGCAGGATTGCCTCCACCTCGGCAACATGTCCGCCCTGCGCGATTGGGGCCATGCCAGGGATTACGTCGAGGCGCAGTGGCTCATGCTGCAACAGGATGCGCCTGCCGATCTCGTCATCGCCACCGGCGTCCAGCATTCGGTGCGCGATTTCGTGACGCTTGCGGCCGCCGAACTCGGCATCACAATCGCCTTTGAAGGTGAAGCCGAAGCAGAAACCGGCCGCATCACCGGCGTTTCGAATTCCGGTCACAAATGCAAGGTGGGCGATATCGTCGTCCGCGTCGATCCGCGCTATTTCCGCCCGACGGAAGTCGAAACCCTGCTGGGGGATCCGAGCAGGGCCTTCGAGACGCTTGGCTGGAAACCGAAGATCAGTTTTGCCGAACTGGTGCGCGAAATGGCGCAGGCGGATTATGAATCCGCACGCCGCGATGCGCTGGTGAAGGCGCACGGCTATCGCGCGTTCGATTATCATGAGTGACGCGCCGCTCGGGTTGGACAGTCCGATCTATGTCGCCGGCCATCGCGGCATGGTCGGCTCCGCAATCGTCCGCCGGCTCGAAGCGGGTGGATACAGCAACATCATTTCCGCCACCCGCGACGAACTCGATCTTCGCAACGCATCGGCCGTTCAGGCCTTCCTCGCCCAGCGGCGCCCCGCCTTCATCCACATGGCGGCCGCCAAGGTGGGCGGCATCCAAGCCAACAACACCCGCCGAGCCGATTTCCTGGCCGAAAATCTCGCCATCGAACTCAGCCTCATCACCGGCGCCCACGCAGCGGGCATCGATCGCCTGCTGTTTCTCGGCTCCAGCTGCATATACCCACGCGACTGCCCGCAGCCCATTCGCGAAGACTATCTCCTCACCGGCCCGCTAGAGCCCACAAACGAGCCCTATGCCATTGCAAAGATAGCCGGAATCAAGCTGTGCGAAACCTATGCTGCGCAACATGGCCGGCGCTATTTCAGCGTGATGCCAACCAACCTCTATGGACCCAATGACAATTATGATCTTGCCACCAGCCATGTGCTTCCGGCGCTGATCCGCAAGGCGCATGAGGCCAAGCAGGCCGATGCGCCGTCGCTCACACTCTGGGGCAGCGGCAAGCCGTTTCGCGAATTTCTGCATGCCGACGATCTGGCGGATGCCTGCGTGTTTCTGATGGAGCGGAACTATTCAGGCCCGCTGCTCAACATCGGAACCGGCACCGACATCACCATCGCCGGTCTGGCAGCCGAAATCTGCAACATCGTCGGCTACCGGGGCGCACTGGTGTATGATACCGCAAAACCAGACGGCACCCCGCGCAAACTGCTCGACGTCGGCCGCATGAAAGCGCTCGGTTGGGAGGCGCAAACCGACCTGCAAACCGGCCTGCAGCAAACCTACGGCGATTTCCTTGCCACATTGGCATGATACCGCGTCTCATGACCGCACATCCATTCGGCGGAACGCCGCAAGCGCGAAGGCGCGCCGGCCGACAGGCCGAACTCGATGAGTCTTCCTCATCGAGCCTGGGTATAAAGGGTGCCGAACAGGAAAAACTCGAGTTCGGCATTGGCCGGATCGCGCCAGCGCGGGAACAGTGCAAAGCTGCGCCCGACGCGCGGCAGCATGCGCGGCTCGCGCGCCAGCCGTGGCAGCCATTCCAGCCCCAGTGCCTGCCAAATGCGCCCGGAGCGCGGCTTGGTGCCCGACAGGAAATCGATGGCCGCACCCAGCCCGATCGACGCCCCGGCGTGCCCGGACGCATGCAGCAATGCCTGAAACCGCTCCTGCCGCAGCAGACCGAGAAAAATGAGCACATCGTCATGGCCCTGTGCAGCGACTTCGGACGCCACGGCCGCATAGTCATCCGCCGCCAGCATGCGCGTGTCGGCGGCAACGGTGTTGCCAGCGAAAAAGTCGGCAAACTGCTCGCGCAGTCCTGCATGGGCCGCGTCGCTGCCGCCCAACAACAGCACCTTGCGGCCTCTTGCGGCCAGCAGATAGCGGCGCATCACGTCCGGCCCGTGCCGGCGTGCGACCGGCCGACCGAAGCGCTGCTTTGCGTAGGCAGCAAGCCCCGCTCCATCGCAATAGACATGGGTCGCGCCGGCAACATGGGCCCGATACTCTGCGGATTCCAGAAAAAACCATGCCGCCTCGGTGTTGAAAACCACCGCGCGCGACGCGTTAATTGGCCAGAGATCAGCGCTGAGCGGCATAGGCGGCCGCAAAGCCCTCGATCGATGCCGGTCGCGAGGCGCCCAGGACCACGGAGTCGAACCGCTGCAAAGACGGGTCGGCAATCACCTCCGCCAGTTTCGCCTTGCCTGATGACATGATGCCCATCGCCCACACCGTGCGCGGGGTTGTTGCCAACCAGGCCTGAAATCCCGCCAGATCGGGCTGCACCATATAGCCGAGAATATTGTAGTGGGTGCACAGGATGATGGATGGATCCAGCAGCCGGTCGGCCAGCAGCGGGTTCATCGTGATGGCCACCAGCCGCCGGCCATCGGCCGCCATCCGCCGCGCCACTTCGCTGATGAAATCCGCCTGCCCCAGCCCGAGCAGCAGATCAACGAAGATGTTCTGCAAGGCAACGAACGGCACCGGAAAGCCCAGCCCTTCCACCGACTGCACTTCCTTGGCGATGAACCCCGATAGCGCCGACGCCGGAATCGACGCTGCGCCCGCAAGCCCCCGCGCGAATGTGCCGTAAGACATGGATTGCAGCACCGCGCCGGGAACGCCCTTCGAGGCCACCAGCCCGTTCAGCCGATACAGATAGGGCACCGCCGGGATCACCGAAAACCGCCGCAAGTCCGCTTCCGCCCGCATCGATGACAGCAGCTCCGGCGCCTCGGCATGCGTGCTCACCATGAAATGGTCGACGCCGCAGCCAAGTGCCGCGCGCATCGTTGCGTGCGCCTTGCTCCAGTCGCGCGCTTTCAGGCTGGCAAAATAGCCCTTCGACGTTGCGACGGACGCATGATTCACCCCGAAGAAGGGATTGTCGCCCAGGATGATCACGCAAGCTCTCCCAGCAGCCGATCCACCTCGACGGCAATCGCCAGATGTCGGTCGAACCGGTCATGCTCCAGCAGGAAGCGCGCTTGCTCGGTGAACTCGAAGCCGCGCAGATAGACACCGCTTGCCGTCTCCCGCTCGGCAATCGACACCGCATGCCCACCGTCGCGCGTCTCATACAGATCATGCGAAACCGTGCGACCGTCCGCAAATTCGACCGCCACATCATACGCCGGCTTGCGGATGTCGGGGCAGGTCCAGTCCAGCGACAAGGTGAACGATGCGCCACCGACCGCACGACCGGACAGTTCGGCGCGATCCGGCACATCGACCGAATGCACCGTTTCCACCGAAGCCACCACAAGGGTCTCGACCGGTCCCGCCAGATCGACAAGCAGCGACAGAAGATGCGACCCGAACTCGTTCAGCACCCCGCCGCCGCCGGATTTCCGGCCCCGCCATCCCGTGTTCGGCCCAAGCACCGTGTTTGCGCGCAGCTGCAACTTCACGACGGCAACCGGAGATGCGGCAGCCAGCGCCGAAAGTTCACGCTGCAGGGGATGGTGCAGCAGCACATAGCCGCACAGCACTTCTGGCCCGGGGTTGCGCACTCGCAGCGGCTTTTCGATCAGAAACTTCGCCGCGCGCCCCTGCAGCGCCTGCCACGCCGCAGCATGGTGCATGGTGGGGCTGGTCACGACTGCCAGGTCAAAATTTCCATTGATGCCGTCCAGGGTGGCAGCGGTATCATCCAGCATATCCTTCGGCAGAAAATAGCGCAGGCCCGAGCGCACCGCAAACGACGGCTCCACGACCGTCCAGCGGATGCCGAAATCGGTGACGAGATTGAGCTGTGCCGCATGGGTCAATCCCATTCGCCCCGCCCCGATGAGGACTGCCTTCATGGTCGTTTGTCGCCCCGGCAAGTTTCAGGCAGCACGGCCGTAATTGTCGGCCAGCCGGACAATATCATCCTCGCTGATGACTTCGCCCTGCTGGATTTCGATGATCTCCAGAGGCGCCGTTCCAGGATTTTCCAGCCGATGCACGGCGCCGACCGGAATGTGCACGCTCTCGCCCACGTTCAGCCGGGCAATCCGGCCATCCACCGTGGCAACTGCCTCGCCACGCGCCACCACCCAGGTTTCTGCGCGCTTCGCGTGGGTCTGCAGGCTGAGACTGCATCCGGGATGCACGCCGATGCGCTTCACCTGCCAGCCATCGCCGCGATCCAGGCTGCGAAAGCTGCCCCATGGTCGCCGCACCTCGTGACTGGTGCGCGCCAGATCCATCCCCTGCTGCTCCAGCCGCTCGACCACGGCGCGAATATCCTCGGACCGGTCGCGCGGCGCGACCAGCACGGCGTCAGCGGTGGCCACCACCACCATGTCCTGCAGGCCGAGCGCCGCCACGAACGGCCCGCCTTCGTTCCTCACCATCGAATTCCGGCAGCCGATCAGTGCACCAGCCCCGCGCAGCACGTTGCCGGCCGCATCCGCCGGCAGCACCCGCCAGAGCGCATCCCAGGAACCGACATCCGACCACCCCATGTCAACCGGCACCACACTCACATTGGGTGCCCGCTCCATCACCGCAAAATCGATGCTGATCGATGGCGCGCGCGCAAAGGCTGCAGGCTCCGGACGGATGAACAGCCCCTCGGTGGCGCTGCCGGCAACCGCCTCGCGCACCGCATCGGCAATCAGCGGCGACTGTGCTGCAAGCGCGGCAAGATAGGCCGACGCCTTGAACAAGAAGATGCCGGCATTCCACAGATAGCCGTCTTCGATGTGGCGCGCCGCCGTTTCCGCATCCGGCTTTTCCACAAACCGGCGAACCGGGCGCACCATGGCGTCGCCTGCCTCGGCCTGGATATAGCCGTATCCGGTGGCCGGATCGGTAGGGCGAATGCCAAAGGTCACCAGCCGCCCCAGCTCCGCCTCGGGCGCCGCCGCCACAATGGCCGCCCGAAACGCCGCCTCATCGGCAATCAGATGGTCCGATGGCATCACCAGCATCAAGGCATCGCCCTTGCCCGCCAGGGCCAGCACGTGCGCGGCAAACGCCACCGCCGGCGCGGTGTTGCGCCCTGCCGGCTCCAGCAGCAGCGCCTGCGGCTGCACCCCCACATGCAGAAGCTGCTCGGCAATCTGAAACCGGTGGCCCTCGCCCGATACCACCAGCGGCGCTTCGAAATGCAGGCCATCGCCGGCATTGCAAACCCTGCGCACCGTCGCCTGCAGCATCGTGTCCTGATCCGCCAGCACCTGCAGCTGCTTTGGCCGATCGGCTCGCGAAAGTGGCCACAGCCTGCTTCCCGAACCCCCGCACAGAAGCACCGGGATGATGTCCGGGCCGGGCATGAAGCTTGGATTTCGTGGTTGCATCGCGCCCGTCCCCTAGCCATCCGGGCGCTTCCGGGCAAGTTCCGCCACCTACTCCTCGATCGACAGCAGGCTCGCATTGCCCCCCGAACTGGTCGTATCGATGGAAACCGCCCGCTCGGCAGCAAAGCGCGGCAGATAGTGCGGACCGCCCGCCTTGGGCCCCGTGCCAGAAAGCCCCTCGCCGCCGAACGGCTGGCAACCGACCACCGCGCCGATCATCGCCCGATTGATGTAAAGATTGCCCACCTTGGCTTGCCGCCGCAGCGTTTCGGCGGCAGCGGCAATCCGGCTGTGCAGCCCCATCGTCAGCCCATAGCCGGTTGCATTGATCCGCTGCACCAGCGTTTCAAGCTCCCCGGCGCGCCAGGTCGCGACATGCAGAATGGGGCCGAACCACTCCTCGGTCAGCTCCTCCGGGCTGTCCAGCCGGATGATGGTCGGCGGCACGAACCAGCCGATCTGCGGCACTTCCAGTGCATGCAGGATGCTGCCAGGCCGGCTATCGCGATAGGCCATCAGCCGATCACGCGCCGCGCGGTCTATAACCGGCCCGATGTCGGTCGTTCGCCGCGCCGGATCGCCCACCACCAGCGTGTCCATGGCGCCTTTCAACATGGTCAATATGCCCGTCGCCACCTCTTCCTGCAGCAGCAGCAGCCTGAGCGCCGAGCAGCGCTGCCCGGCCGATCGGAAGGCCGACGCAATCACATCCTGCACCACCTGTTCCGGCAGCGCCGTCGAATCGACGATCATCGCATTCAGCCCGCCGGTCTCCGCAATCAGCGGCACCAGCGGCCTGCTTTCATCGTCCAGCAGGCTGCGCGCAATGGCCCGGGCAGTGCGCGTGGAGCCCGTGAAGGCCACGCCCGCCGTCCGCCGGTCGGCGGTCAGCGCCGCACCGATCTCACCCCCGCCCGGCAACAGATGCAGTACGCCCGCCGGGATTCCCGCCGCATGCGCATGCGCGATCGCCCGTGCGGCAATCAGCGGCGTCTGCGGCGCGGGCTTCGCCACCACGGCATTACCCGCCACCAGAGCAGCCACTGTCTGCCCAAGAAAAATCGCCAGCGGGAAATTCCATGGCGCAATCGTCACAAACACGCCGCGCCCCGCCAATTGCAGGCTGTTTGCTTCCCCCGTCGGCCCCGGCAGCTGCATGGGCGCAAAATCCTCACGCGCCCGTGCTGCATAATATCGGCAGAAATCCACTGCTTCGCGCACTTCGGCCATCGCATCCGGCAGCGTCTTGCCCGCCTCTGCCTGGAGCAAGGCCAGCAGTCCATCCCGGTCCGCCTCCAGCCGGTCCGCCAGCCGCTCCACCGCCTCCGCACGCACCGCCACCGGCACTGCCTGCCATGCCGGCTGTGCAGCCGTCGCCGCGACAAGCGCCGCGTCCACATCCGCAACGGTGGCATGCACAACCTCGCCCACCACATGCGTCGGATCGGTCGGGCTCAACACCGGGTGAGCTGTGCCGGATATGGTTACACCGGCGATCAGCGGCGCCGCGCGGTGTGCCGCCTGCAGCTCGGCGGCAATTGCCGTTTCCACGGCCCCCAGCGTCTCCGCTTCCCCAAGGTCCAGGCCGGCAGAATTGCGCCGCTCGCTGCCGAACAGCGCTTCCGGCAACGCAATGGAGGGATGCGGCGTGGCACCGACAGCGGCGATCTTGGCAACCGGGTCCGACAGCAATTCCGCTTCCGAAATGCTCGAATCCGCCAACTGGTGCACGAACGAAGAATTGGCGCCATTTTCCAGCAATCGGCGCACCAGATAGGCCAACAGGTCACGGTGCCCGCCCACCGGCGCATAAAGCCGGCAGCTGTAGCCCTCCTCGCGCACCATCCGCTCATAGAGCCCGGCGCCCATCCCGTGCAGCCGCTGGAACTCGAAGTCGCGCCGCGCGCCGGCCCATTCGGCAATCGTCGCCACTGTCAGCGCATTGTGACTGGCAAAGGCCGGATAGATGCTCGGAGCGCCCAGCATGGCCCTGGCGCACGCCAGATAGGAAACATCGGTCGCAGCCTTTCGCGTGAACAGCGGATAGCCGGCCAGGCCATTCTCCTGCGCTCGCTTGATTTCGGTGTCCCAATAGGCGCCCTTCACCAGCCTGACCGATATCCTCCGACCGGTTTCCGCCCCCAGCGCATCGGCCCAGTAGATGAGCGGCGCAGCGCGCTTGCCGTAGGACTGCACCGCCATCCCCAGCCCATCCCAGCCTTTCAGGGCCGGCAGGCGGGCAACCGCGCCGATGATGTCCAGAGACATCAGCAGCCGATCCTGCTCCTCGGCATCGATGGTCAGCCCCACGTTCAGGCTGGCGGCGCGCTCCGCCAGAATGGCGATCCGCTCGATCAACTGCGGCACCGCCACATCGGCGTGCGCAGTCTCGTAGCGCGGGTTCAACGCCGACAATTTTACCGAAATGGAGTGCGCACGACTGTTTCCACGCCGCCCCACTGCCTCGAGCGCATCGGCATACGACAGCGCGTAGCGCTCCGCATCCTCACATGTCCGCGCCGCTTCCCCGAGCATGTCGAAGCTTGCGGTGAAATCGCGATAGTCGCGCTCGTCGGCCCGCTCCAGAGCCTCGCCTATGGTGCGCCCCATCACGAACAACTGCGCCATCAGCTTCATCGCCGAGCCGACCGCCGTGCGCACAAAAGGCTCCCCGGCGCGCGCAATCAGCCGCTTCAGTGCGTTGCCATCCTCCTTCACCAGCGTGCGCGTGACAACAAGGCCCCAGGTCGCCGAATTCACCAGCGCCGAAGCCGATTTGCCGCTGTGCGCCCCCCAGTCCGCCTCGCCCAGCTTGTCGCGGATCAGCAGGTCGGCGGTTTCGCGGTCGGGAACGCGCAGAAACGCCTCCGCCAGCGAAAGCAGCGCCTTGCCCTCCGCCGTGTTCAGCCGATACTGCTGCAGAAAGCGGTTAACCCAGCCATCCGTTTCGGCCGCCCGCAAATCGGCCAGCAATCCGGACGCCCGCGATACGATCGCCACGCGATGCTCGGGCAAGGTCGCTGCCGACGCCAGCAGAGGGGCCAGCACGTCCGGCTCCGGCGCGCGAAACAGCTGCCGCATGGCCATCAGCATATCAGTCTGCCGACCCTGCTGCCCGGTTGCATCCTCGCTCATGGTCGTGCCTGTCCGATGCTGGAGTTGCCTCCCTTGCATCCGGTGCGCGCGGCCCGTCAACACGCGGCCGCTGAAGCCAGCGCACACGCCGCCGTAAACTGACAGCGGAGGCCATGCGTGAGCAAGTTTTCTGAACGAGTGACCGGTTTCCGAGGCCAGCGCAAGCAATGGCATCGCCGCGCAAAGCAGTTTGCCACGCAGCTTGCCA
>JBBRKH010000057.1:0-9340 GCA_038217965.1 Sphingomonadales bacterium
GCCGGCCCACAGCAGATAGCCGGAGCGGGCTTCCAGCACTTCCTGGATGATCGGTTTGAACAGCTCGGCGAGATTGGCGGGCAGCGCCCGCAGCAGCCCTTCTATCGCCGCCTGCCCGGCATCGGTGCGCCCGAAGATGCCGGTGACGGAGACGATGAGGATGACGAGCGGAAGCAGTGTGACGATGGAAAGATAGGCGATGTTGCCGGCGTGGATGTATCCGTCGCGCAGCGTGCTGAAAATCACCCGTCGCCCGAGCCCGAGCGATCTTGCGAGCCAGCGATTGCGGTGCAGAAACCGCTGCAGCGGGCGGTTCATGGCGCCTTGCTCAGGATGATCAACCGGCCGGCACCCGGGCGCGCAGAAAATCGGCAAGCGCCGGATCATTGGGAACCTGCACCATCACTTTGGCAAGCAAATCGCCGCGGCTGCCGTCCCTGGCCGGCCAGCCCTTGCCCTTCAGGCGCATCACCTTGCCCGACGAGGTGCCCGGCGCGACCGACAGCATCACTTCGCCCTCCAGCGTGGGGACGCGCAGCTTGCCGCCAAGCACGGCGGTTTCCAGCGGCACGGCCAGATCGTGGCGGATGTCTGCACCGTCGCGCACGAAGCGTTGGTCGGGTGCCACCAGCAGCATCACGATGGCATCGCCGGCGCCGGCCGGCCCGGGTTCGCCCTGGCCGGCCAGGCGCATCTTGTGGCCCTCTTCCGCGCCTTTCGGGATGGCGAGATCGATGGTCTTGCCAGACGCCAGCAGCAGCCGCTGGGTCTTGCCCAACGCTGCATCGGCAAAGGTTACGCGCAGGCGATAGGCAACATCTGCGCCCTTTGGCGGGGGCGGGCGGAAGCCACCCGGGCGGCGACCGCTGGCAGCGCCGAACAGCTCGGAGAACAGATCGGACGGGTCGCCGCGAAATTCGAACCCGCCCGGGTCGGCCGCGCCGGCAAAGCCGCCTCCCGGCCGGGCGCCAGCGCCGGGGCGCGCGGCGCGGGAATAGTCGAAGCCGCGCGGGTTGCCGTCGTTGTCGATTTCCCCGCGATCATAGGCGGCGCGCTTCGTGTCGTCAGACAATATGTCATAGGCGGAGCTGATCGCCTTGAAGCGCTCCATGGCCTTTGCATTGTCGGCATTCTTGTCTGGGTGATATTGTTTGGCGAGTTTGCGATACGCCTTCTTCAGGGCGGCGGCATCTGCTGTTTTTGGCACCCCGAGAGTCGAATAGAGATCAGCCACATGAGTCCCGATGCTAACCTGTTGCGAAAATGTCACAGTTGATATAGGCGACCGAAAGAGGCGCGGCAAGAGTGCGTGTTGAACGAAATGCCGCCGCCGCCTAGGCACGCGGAGATGGAAAACCCCTTCGACCGCTTCGCCCGCTGGTTTGCCGATGCGCAAGCAGCCGAGCCGAATGACCCGAACGCCTGCGCGCTGGCGACCGTGGAAACCGCCGCAGACGGCAGCGTCCGCCCGGATGTGCGCATAGTGTTGCTGAAGGCAATCGATTCGCGCGGCTATGCAATCTACACAAATTACTAAAGCGCCAAGGGCCGGCAGCAAGCTGCACACCGCTATGCGACGCTGGATTTTCACTGGAAAAGCCTGCGCCGGCAGGTTCGGATTTCCGGTTCGGTTTCGCTTGTGGATGCGGCCGAGGCCGATGCCTATTCCGCCACGCGCCCGCGCGAAAGCCAGCTTTCGGCCTGGGCATCCCTGCAATCGCAGCCGCTGGATGCGCGCGAAACATTCGAGCAGCGGCTGGCGGATATGGCAGCACGCTATCCCGCCGATGTTCCGCGCCCGCCGCACTGGGGCGGATTTTGTGTGCTGCCAGAGTGGATGGAATTTTGGGAAGACCGTGTTGGGCGGCAGCATCACCGCGAGCGGTTTGACCGTGCGGGTGATGGGTGGGACATGCGGCTGCTCTATCCCTGAGACGCGGGGGTGGTGATCACGAACGATAGCGCGACTGCGAAAGCGGCTGCAACAAGCAGCGCCGCGAGGCCGGTCAGCGGATAGAGCAGGGCGCCGGCCACGGCGCCCACCATCAGCGCAACCCAGTGGCGAAACCAGGGTTGCCAGCCGCTGCGGTCCTCGCCGGCAAACGCCGCCGCTGCCCCCTGCCCCAGGCGCACCAAAGTTCCGGTCATGTAGGTCAGCCCGAAGCGCACCTTGCCATCGGCTTCGAAAGCGGTGTTTTCAGCGCCCATTGCAGCAGCCGCCAGGGCAATGCCAAGCCAGGGTGCGCCGGCTAGCGCGACTGCCCCGGCCACCCCCAGCATGCACCCCACCATCAGCAGCACCAGACGGCCACGCCGGCGCCCAGCCCTGCGGCCAAGCAGAGAGCCGAGAAAAACGCCTGAAACAAAGGCCGCAATTATCGCCAGCGGGATCAACAGATAGGGTGCCGCCTCGGCCAGCCCGACGCCGAGCCGGGTGGAATTTCCGCTCATGAAAGACAGGAAGAAGCCACCGGTCCCCAGCACGCCGACGGCATCCACAAAGCCGGCAAGCGCTGCGAGCGCCGCTGCAATCCACTGCGTGCGCCGATCAAGCTCGATCATGTGGCACTAGCTCCTGAGCGCCTCGATCGGGCTCAGCTTCGCCGCCTGATTCGCTGGATACCAGCCGAAGAAGATGCCAATGGCGGCCGAAATCGCGAAGCTGACGATGATGGAGGCCGGGCTGATGACAGTCTCGAAGGGCAGGAACTTGCCCGCCAGGATGGCAACGCCTGCGCCGATGGCGACGCCGGCGAGGCAGCCGACGAGGCTTAGCATGAGGGCTTCCAGCAGGAATTGCAGGCGGATGGCAGCCCTTGATGCACCGATCGCCATGCGGATGCCGATCTCGCGCGTCCGCTCGGTCACGCTCACCAGCATGATGTTCATGATTCCGATGCCGCCCACCACCAGGCTGATGCCGCCGATGGCGCCCAGCAGCAGCGATATCGCCGATGTCGTCTCCTTGAAGGTGTCGCCCACCGCCGTGATGTTGGTGATGGTGAAATCATTCACTTCGGAGGCGTCCAGCCGGTGCCGGCGGCGCAGCAGCTGGGTGATGGCTTCCTCCGTGCTTTCAAGATCTTCGGGCGTTTCCACCGACAGCGAAATGGTGCGGATGGAGCGACGGAAGGTGCCGCCGCCCTGCACCAGCCGCTGCGACGCGGTGAGCGGCAGCACGACGGTGTCGTCGCGGTTGGCGCCGCCGATGCCCTGGCCTTTCGATGGCAGGATACCGATCACGGTGAAGGTGATGCCGCGCACCCTGATCTGCTGGCCCAGCGGGTCGTTGGCGCCGAACAGCTCGTCGGCCACCTTGCGGCCGAGCACTGCGACGCGCGCGGCCTGGCGGTTTTCCATTTCGGTGAACGGCCGGCCCTCATCGGGAAACCAGTCCTGCACCTGAAACCAGGAGGGGGTGGAGGTGGCAACCTGCGTCAGCCAGTTGGCCGGGCCGGCGACGATCTGGCTGCCGAAGCCGGATTGCGGAGCGGCGGCGATCACCCCGGGGAGCTTCGCGATGGCATCGGCGTCATCGAGCGTCAGCGTCGGCGCGGTGCCGCCGCCCTGCGAAAAACCGCCACGGGAGCGGGCGGCACCGGAATTGACGATCAACAGGTTGGAGCCGAGCGACGAAATGGAGTTTTCGATGTAGGCCTGCACGCCGGAGCCGATTGCGAGCATCAGGATAACGGCGGCGACGCCGATGATCATGCCGAGCATCGTGAGCGACGAGCGCAGCCGGTTGGCGATGAGGGCGCTCCACGCCTCGGCGACCATGCTACCGAACATCAATCAGCATCCTTCGGGTTGCTTGGCATTACGCGCTCACATCGGCATATTCATGGCCGGCGCCTCCGGCCAGTGCTTCCGGTGTCGGCGGGCCATCATAGGTGATCAGGCCGTCCTGGATGCGGACGACGCGGTTGGTGGCGGCGGCGACGCCGGGATCGTGGGTGACGATAACGGCGGTGACCCCGCGCTCGGCATTCAGCGTGCGGAACAGCGCCAGCACCTCGGCGCCGGTTTTCGTGTCCAGCGCGCCGGTCGGTTCGTCGGCCAGCACCAGGCGCGGATTGTTGGCCAGCGCGCGGGCAATGGCGACGCGCTGCTGCTGCCCGCCGGAAAGCTGCGAAGGTCGGCTGGCTTCCTTGCCGGCAAGCCCGACCAGCGCCAGCCCCTCTCTGGCGCGGGCTTCGCGCTCGCTGCGGGCGAGCCCGGCATAAACCAGCGGCAGTGCGACATTGCCGAGCGCCGACAGCCGCGGCAGCAGATTGAACTGCTGGAAGATGAACCCGATGGCATCGTTCCTGAGCCTGGCGAGCGCGGTTTCGTCAAAATCCGAAATGTCGGTGCCGTCGAAGCGGAAGCTGCCCTCGGATGCGGTATCGAGACAACCGATGATGTTCATCAGCGTGGATTTGCCGGACCCGGAAGGCCCCATGATCGCCAGAAACTCGCCCTGCTCGACCACAAAGCTGACCCCGTGCAGCGCGCGGAACGCGCCAGCCTCCGACGCATAGTCTTTTACCACATCGCGCAGATCGAGAACGGCGGCCATCGGTCAGCCGCCCGGCGGCCGGCGCGTTCCGCCCTGTGCGCCACCGCCCTTCTCGTCGCCCTTCGGATCAATCTCGCCCGTGATGACCTTTTCGCCGGCCTTCAGGGCGCCGCGCAAAACCACGCTGCTGTCATTGTCGGCTGCGCCGATGCGGATCTGCCGCGGGTCAGGTTTGCCGTCTGCACCAAGCACGAAGATTGTGGTGCCATAGCCTTGGCCGGCCACGCCGCCCGGGCTTTCGCCACCCTTTTCACCGCTTTTTCCGGCCTTTGCCTGACGTTGCCGGTTCCAGTCCGCCGGCTTCCAGCTCATCGCCGCATTGGGCACCAGCAGCACATTCTGAAATTCCTTCACGAGGAAGCTGGCATTCACGGTCATCCCCGGCAACAGCGCGCCATCCGGATTGGCGACATCCACAACGACGGTGAAGGTGACGACATTCTGCTGCGTGGTGGGGTTCAGCCGCACCTGGCTGACGGTGCCGGCAAAATCGCGCGTGCCATAGGCATCGACGGTGAAGCTCACCGGCTGGCCGACCTGCACGCGGGCGATATCGGCTTCGGCAACCGCCGCCTCGATCTGCATCTGCGTGAGGTTGCGGGCGATGGTGAACAAGGTGGGAGTTTGGAACGATGCCGCCACCGTCTGCCCGATATCAACCTGGCGGCTGATGATGACGCCGGAAACCGGCGAGCGGATGATGGAAAAGCCGAGATTGGCGCGATCCTGGCTGACGGATGCCTGCGCGGACGCCACCTGTGCGGCGGACGAGCGCGCCGAGGCCAGCGCGGACTCATAGTCCTGCTGGCTGATGAACTCCTGCCGCCTCAGCTCGGCTGCACGACGGGCATTCGCTTGCGCGAGGGCCGCCTGCGCGCGCACATTTGCGAGGCCGCCCTCGCTCTGCGCCAGCCGCGCGCGGAACAGCTGCGGATCCAGCTCCAGCAGCACCTGGCCCTGTGTCACCCGGTCGTTGAAATCGACATAAAGCCTTTCCACCGTGCCCGAGACCTGCGAGCCAACGTTGACGACGCGCACCGGATTGATGGTGCCGTTGGCGGTGATGACTTCGGTGAGCGAACCAAGCTCCGCTGCGCCGGTGATGAAACGATTGCCGCTATCGCTGTTGCGGCCGACAAACCACCAGACAGCGGCCGCAAGGCCGGCCAGCAACAGGGCAATTCCGATGATGCGCCTGATGCTCATTGCACTGCCTCTCCGATGCTGCCCACGGCCCGCGCGAGCTGATACTCCGCCGACCGGACGCCGAATTCGGCGCCCACCTGCTGCTGCCGCGCATTGACCAGCGCGCTCTGGGCGTTCAGCAATTCGGTGACGGTTGCAAGCCCGCTGCGGTAACGCCCCTGCGCCAGCCGCGCAGCCTCTTCGGCGCTGGCCAGCAGGCGGCGCGCAGTGTCCAGATTGGCGGCCTGGGTTTCATAGGTCTGCAGCCGTGTCCACACGTCGAGCCCGGCCGATTGCCGGGCGGATTCCAGCAGTGCAGCGCTGCGCTCCACTTCGCTGCGGGCGCCGACGACTGCATAGGTTCTGCCGCCGCTGTCGAACAGCGGGACGGAGAGCGTGACGCCGGCCGTGCTGCCAATGGTGCTGGCGCCGTTGTCGCGGAGCGAAACGCTGGGGGTGGCGCCCAAACTGATGCTGGGGCGCCGGTCCGCCTTGGCGGATGCAAGATTGGCCTCCGATACCCTGAGCCCTGCCTCGCGAACCCGCAGGTCCGGGCGCAATTCTTCAGCGCGCGCAATCAGCGCGTCGGCCGAGCGGCCCAGCTCGCGAGCGCTGCCAAGCGGTGGCGGCGCAAGCAGCCGCAGCATCGTCTGCGGCGGCAGCGCGACCGCGACCGCCAGGTTGCCGCGCGCGGTTGCCACATCGCCCTCGGCTTGCCGCAAGGCGAGCAGTGCCTGCGCAAAGGCGGCATCGGCCTGCAGCCGATCGGACCTTATCCCGACGCCGGCGCGCTCGCGCGCGGTCGCCGAATCGAGCGAGAGCTTCGCGAAAGCGAGGCTGGCGCGCGCTGCCTGCAGATTGGCAAGGTTGGCGTGCACGCTGTTGCTGGCCAGCGCCACCTCCAGCACAAGCGCCTGTGCCGCGTCTGCAAAGGTCGCGAGCGCCACCGCGCGGTTGGCGTCGGCGGCACCGATGCGCGCCTCGCGGTTGCCGAAATCAAACAGCAGCCAGCCGATCGAAAGGCTGGCACCGCCCGATGCCGACCAATCGGATACGGTGGGGAAGCCACCACCGGCGCTGCGGACGAAGCCGATATCGGGGCCGAGACCGGCGCTGATGCTGGGCCCATAGGCCGCGCGCGCGCGGCCGGCCTGCGCGGCCGCCGATCGCACTGCGCTCCAGGATGCGGCGGTCCGCGGATTTCGGCACAGCGCAAGATCGACCAATGTCGGCAGATCGAAGGCCTGATCCGGCAAGGCGGTGGCGGAAAAGGCCGCGCAGCCGGGATCTGCCAGCCGCGCGGCGGCGAAATCCGGCTTGGGCGGTGGCATCAGCCGGCGCGGATCCTGCGCGAGAGAGGGCGACGGCACCAGCAGCATGGCGATTGCAATCCAGCAGATGCCGGTTGCCTGTTTGGCGCGCGCTCGGGTGATCATCGGCACTGGTCAATCACCGCTATGGTCAATCACCGCTATGTTCAATCACCGCTATGTTCAAGCACCCTTGCGCAATGGTTGCACTTTTGCAGCGGCTAGGCTGTCATACGGGCAATTAGTGTGAAATCCCCTGCGCGGCCCGTCCTGTCAAGAGCGCGCATTGCAGCAGCTTTGCGCTGCCACCATTGTATGGCATCTGACTGCCTCGAATGATGATGATCGGCCGCTGACATGAACCGCATTCTGATTGTCGATGACGACCCCGGCATCCGCTCGGCAATCGCCACGTTTCTTGTCAGAGAGGGCTACAGCGTCGAAATGGCGGAAGACGGGGTTGCGATGGATCGCGCGCTGGCGTCATCGCCGCTGCCGTTTGATCTGCTGGTGCTCGATCGCATGATGCCCGGAGAGGACGGGCTGTCGATCGCCCGGCGCATCGCCGCCCCTGATGCTCCGGCGATCATCTTGCTTTCGGCGATGGGGAGCGACACCGATCGCATCGCAGGGTTGGAAGATGGCGCCGACGACTATCTGGCGAAGCCCTGCAATCCGCACGAGTTGCTGGCGCGAATCCGCGCTGTGCTGCGCCGCCGCCAGGAACCGCAGCTTGGCGAGCCGGTCGGCTTCAAGATCGATTTTGCCGGCTGGCGGCTGGATCTGCTGCGCCGCGAGCTGCGCTCGCCCGATGCCGTGCTGATCGCCTTGTCGGACGGCGAATTCGGGCTGCTGCGGGTGTTTGTGGAGCACCCGCGGCAGGTTCTGACCCGTGACGCGCTGCTGGATCAGGCGCGCGGGCGGGGCAGCGACGGCGATGACCGGGCCATCGATGTGCAGATCAGCCGGCTGCGCCGCAAGCTGGAGAGTGCAGCCAGCGCCTCGGACGAACTGATCCGGACCATTCGCGGCGAAGGCTATCTGTTCACGCCGGAGGTCGTGCGGCACTGAACGGCGGGCATCGCCTGCAGACATCCGGCCAGCCCGCAGAGGTGGCGGTGCGCAGCTCGCTGTTTGCGCGCATCTTTGCGCTGGTGCTGGCTACGCTCGTGGTGGCGCAGCTGACCAGTCTGGCGCTGCTGGCGATGATACCGCCCGTGCCGAGCCAGTCCATACCCATTTCTTTGGTGGTCGCGGCCGTGGGCCGGTCCGGGGGCGGCAGCCAGCTGCAATCGCGGCCGGTCGCAGATCCGGAATACCGCGAGGCGCGTGCCGTGCCGGCCGCGGAGCGCATCGAGGCAGACATTGCAGGCCGGCTGGGGCTGTCGCCGGGCTCCGTACGGCTGGATCTTTCACCGTTGCAGCGCGGCAAGATTGTTTCCGTGATCGACGGCTCAAACGGTGCATTGCAACCGGCGCTGCTCGGCCATTTTGTGCTGTATGTCAGAAGCGATGCCGGCGGCTGGACGCGCTACGAGCCGCGCGACCGGGCGGTGTTCGACAGCCGGGAGCAGCGCTTTATATTGCTGTTTCTGGCCAGCGCGCTGGCCATGCTGCCGATCGTCTGGCTGTTTGCCAAACGCATGGCGGCACCGTTTGCGCAGTTCGCCGAAGCGGCCGAGCGGCTGGGGCGCGACCCGGCGCAGGCGCCGCCGGCCATCGACGGTCCGGCCGAAGTGGCGCGCGCGGCCCGCGCCTTTGCCGGGATGCAGGCGCGGCTGGCGGCCTATGTCAAAGATCGCACCGAGTTGCTGGCGGCAATTGCGCACGATCTGCGCACGCCGCTGACCCGGCTGGCCTTCCGCATCGAATCGCTGGACGAGGCACAGCGCGACGCCTTGGCTGGGGACGTGCAGGAAATGGCGCAGATGGTGGCTGCCACCATGGACTTTGCGCGCGGCGCGCACGAGGGCGCAGTGCACCAGCGCCTCGAGCTCGGCTCGCTGGTGGAGCGCGTTGCCGAAGACATGCGCCTCGTCGGACGCAAGGTGACCGCCGAGGCGCTCGAAACGCTTGTGGTGGACGGCGATCCGCTGGGCTTGCGGCGGCTGTTCACCAACCTGTTCGACAATGGCGAAAAGTTCGGCGGCTGCGCGCACGCGCGCATTTTCCGCAACGGCGACATGGCCATCGTGGAAATTGAAGATGCCGGCCCGGGCGTGCCGCCGGGCAGCGAGGAGGCGGTGTTCGAGCCGTTTTTCCGGCTGGAGCCATCGCGCAGCAG